>JAAFHH010000243.1:2229-5546 GCA_013297545.1 Alphaproteobacteria bacterium | reverse complement strand
GTCCAAGCGCATCGATGAAGTGGTCGGCTTGATCGCGGCCATCGCCGCTCAGACCAACTTGCTGGCGTTGAACGCCACGATCGAGGCCGCGCGCGCTGGTGAAGCGGGCAAGGGCTTTGCGGTTGTGGCGTCCGAGGTGAAAAACCTCGCCGCGCAAACCGCGAAGGCAACCTCCGAGATCAGCGACCAAGTCGCGAGCATCCAGCGCGAAACTGACGGCGCAGTCAGTGCGATCCGCACCATCGTCGCCACCATCGGCGAAGTGGATCAGCTGTCCCGCGGCATTGCAGAGGGCGTGGAACAGCAAAGTGCCGCGACCGACGAGATCGCCCGCACCGTGCGCCGGGTCGCCGATCAAACCGCCGATGTGGTGGAACGCATCAACCGGGTGAACGGCTCGATGACCACGACACTCACCCAAGTGACCGCCATGACCAGCGGTGTTGGTGGTACAGCAGAGATGGTCGCCGGTCTGACCCAGCGGATCGACCGGTTCTTGGGCACGGTGCGGGCGGCGTGAAATCCGTCACCGCCCGCTCTCCGCGACGCCAGCAGTCCGCCGCCAAGCGCGCCAGATCAACACCACCATTATCGCCAGCAGTGCTGCGGTGGCAGCGCCGCCATACCGCTCAAGCAAAGACAACACGACCGGTCCGCCGCCATAGCCAATTGCGACCAGTGGCCCCGCCCACAACAGCGCTCCGAGTACGTTCAGAACAGCAAAGCGGCGCCAGGGCCATGCGGTGAGCCCGATCGGCAAAGCGCCCAGCGTCCGCCCGCCTTTCGGCCAGCGATAGAAGAGAACCCAGCCACGCCCCCACCGTGACGTGATTGCTTCGACACGTGGGATCGCGTTGTCCAGCCATCGCCACCGGGCGCGCAGCGGCACGCCAAATCGCCTGCCAAGCCAGAACTTCGCTTCCTCCCCAACCACTGTTCCTGCAAACAGGGCACTAAACACCAGCGCAACGTCGAGCGCGCCGGCAGCGGCAAGCACGCCCGCGAATACCGGCAGCAACCCAGACTTCACGGCGGCGTAGAGCGCGAGCGCAGGATAGACCCAGGTTTCCCATCGGTCGACGAAGGCGAGGATGCTGTCCATCCCTAACGCGACCCATGTGTTTTGACACCCGTGCCTCGTGCACGGCGCCGAGTTAGCGCTTCGTCTGCGCCACGATGCTCCGTCAGGCAGTGTCGGTGGTCAGCAAGTACTTCTACGACCGTACACCGCGTGACTGGTCCGCCAGGGCAATTATCCAGCATTCGGACAAGGTCTTCGCGAAGCGCTGTCAGTCGCGCGATGCGCTCGTCCACCTCATCCAAGTGGCGACGAACGATCGCGTCGGCGCCATCGCATGGCTGGTCAGGCTGTTCCGCGATGCGGGCGAGCAGGCCGATATCTTCCAACGACAGGCCGAGAGCCCGCGCGTGCCGAATGAACGCCAACCGCTTCACATGGTCTGCCTGGTAACGCCGCTGACCCCCATCCGATCGGCTCGGCGCAGGCAGTAGGCCGATCGTCTCGTAGTGGCGAATGGTCTGCACGGCGCAGCCGCTGGCGGCGGCCAACTGTCCGATCGTATGCACTGGCATGGCAAAGATTCCGCTTGAAGCTACAATCGTTGAAGCATTTAGGGTGACCGGGCTGATTGGCAACCGCCGGTCCGCCATCAAACGGAGCAACTTTCATGAGCGCCTGCTGCAACCACGGTCCAGCACAGTTCGACGGACAATCCCCAGGTTTTCGGCGCGCGTTGTGGCTGGTCATCGCGATCAACGCCGTGATGTTTGTGGTCGAGATCGTGGCGGGCGCGATCGCCGGTTCCCAAGCCCTGATGGCGGACGCCCTCGATTTCCTGGCCGACAGCGTGACCTACGGCATCAGCCTCGCGGTGATCGGCCACTCCCTGCGGATACGCAGCACTGCAGCCTTGGCGAAGGGCATCAGCCTGTTCGTGATGGGCGCCTGGGTGCTGGGATCAACCCTGTGGCAGGTGTTCGGCGCCGGCGTCCCGCATGCCGGCATCATGGGATCGGTTGGGGCTGCGGCACTCGCCGCCAACCTCCTCAGCGTGGTGATTTTGATGCGCTGGCGCGATGGCGACGCGAACGTGCGATCGGTTTGGCTGTGCTCGCGCAACGATGCGATCGGCAACTGCGCGGTGATGCTGGCGGCGCTCGGCGTGTTCGGCACTGGCACGGGCTGGCCGGACCTCATTGTCGCTGGCATCATGGCGGGATTGTTTGTGTGGAGTGCCCAGCAGATTGTCCGCCAAGCGCTGGAGGAGCGACGCGCGCCAGCGCCGCCGGCTCACCAGCACGCGCACTGACGAGGCAGGCCTATTCCTGCTCCAGCTCGGCATCCCAGTAGAGAAAGTCGCGCCAGCTCTCGTGCAGGAAGTTGGGCGGGAAGCGCCGGCCGTTTTCTTGCAGTTCGTAGGTCGTCGGCTGCATGGGGGTTTGCAGCGGGATCATGCCGCAGCTGCGCGGCATCTGGTTGCCTTTGATCAGGTTGCAGTCGCCGCACGCGGTGACGACGTTTTCCCACGTCGTGCGCCCGCCGCGCGAACGCGGGATCACGTGATCGAAGGTGAGTTCGTGGGTTGGGAAATCATCGCCGCAGTACTGGCACTCAAACCCGTCGCGCAAGAAGACGTTGAAGCGCGTAAAGGCCGGGCGGCGCGACTGGGTAACGTAGTCTTTCAGCGAAATCACCGAGGGCAGGCGCATCTCGAAGGTCGGGCTACGAATGTAGCGGTCGTATTCCGAGACAACGCTGACCCGGCCGAGGAACACCGCCTTCACGGCTTCCTGCCAAGACCACAATGACAAAGGATAGTAGCTCAGCGGACGGAAGTCCGCATTGAGAACAAGGGCGGGACTATAATCGGGCGACATCGCGACACCCCCGCTCGTCATCGGTGGGCGCGCTCGCCTATAGGGGCGTTACGCACCCGGACGACAGCTATGTAGGCCATCCACCGCCACGACACAAGCCGCGGCGACCCGGGCGTTATGGCACGGATCTGTGCCGGTTTCGTGACAATGGCTGCGGCCAGCTGTTGCAGTGGCCCGCAAAGGCGCGCCCAATGGCGAAAGTTCAAGCTTTGCCGAGGCGGCCCCGTGACGCACCCGATCCACATCGCGGCCGATCCGCTGCTCGCCACCCTCGACATGCCAAGCCTGATCGCGGCCTTGGCAGACGCATTTCGAGTCGGTGCGGAGGTGCCGGTGCGCCATCATCACGGCGTCGGCGTGCCGAATCGCCAAGCCGGCATGCTGCTGTTGATGCCGGCCTGGCAGCCGGGGAAAAAAAA
>JAAFHH010000243.1:0-2219 GCA_013297545.1 Alphaproteobacteria bacterium | reverse complement strand
TGCTGTTGATGCCGGCCTGGCAGCCGGGGGGGCTGCTGGGTGTGAAGATCGTTACAGTGTTTCCAGACAACCATCTGGTCGGCCTCGCCTCCGTCCAGGGCAGTTATCTGCTGATGTCGGCCGAGACCGGTGCGCCACTGGCACTGATCGATGGCCGGATGCTCACGTTACGCCGCACCGCGGCGGCATCCGCACTCGCAGCCCAGTACCTTGCGCGAAAGGACGCCAAGCATCTGCTGATGGTCGGCACCGGCGAGTTGGCCCCCCACATCATCGAAGCCTACCGCGCAATCCGCCCGCTGACCCGGGTGACGATCTGGGGCCGGGACCCCACCAAAGCCGCGGCCTTGGCCGCGCGTCTTGGGGCAGAGCCCGCACCCGACTTGGAAGCCGCCGTGCGCCAGGCCGACATCATCAGCTGTGCCACACTCGCGCGCGAACCCTTGGTGCAGGGGGCCTGGCTGCAGCCAGGCTGCCACGTCGACTTGATCGGCGGCTTCACCCCCGCCATGCGCGAAGCCGACGACGAGGCGGTGCGCCGGGCCACCGTGTTCGTCGACACCCGCGCCGGTGCGACCAAAGAAGCCGGCGACATCACTCAGCCGCTCGCGAACGGTGCCTTGTCACTGGACGGCATCAAGGCCGAGCTCGCAGACCTCGTGCGCGGCGCACCGGGCCGCACCAGTGACAGCGAGATCACCCTGTTCAAGAGTGTCGGCACCGCGATCGAAGATCTCGCCGCCGCCGCACTGGCCCACCGGCGCCACATGGGCTAAGCGTTCTGCGCCATGACCAGAGCCCGCGTCTTTGTCGCCATCGACACGCCCGACCTTGCCCGCGCGGAAACGCTTGCCCGTATGCTGGGCGACAGCGTCGATGGGCTGAAGCTCGGCCTCGAATTCTTCGCCGCCAACGGGCCGGAGGGGGTGAGGCAGCTGGCAGGCCTCGGCCGGCCGATCTTCTTGGATCTGAAGCTGCACGATATCCCGAACACGGTGGCGGGGGCCGCGCGTGCGGTTGGTCGGCTGGGGGTCGACATCCTCACCGTCCACGCTGCTGGCGGGGCCGCGATGCTGGAGGCAGCCGTCACTGCCGCCGCGGCCGGCGCGGCCGAGCGCGACAAGCCCGCACCCGCGGTGATCGCGATCACCGTGCTGACCTCGCTGAGTGAGGCGGACGTCCACGCGATTGGCTATCAAGGCCAGTCCCCCTTCGAGGTTGCGAGCACGCTGGCACGCCTGGCACAGAGTGCTGGCTGCGCCGGCATCGTCTGCTCGCCTGCCGAAGTTGCGGCGATCCGCCAGACTTGGGGCGACGGCTTGCTGGTCACCCCTGGCATTCGACCGGCCGGCAGCGATGCGGGCGACCAATCGCGCCTGGCGACGCCAGCCGCCGCGCAAGCGGCCGGCGCGTCGATTCTGGTGATCGGCCGGCCGATCACCACCGCCCCTGATCCGCGCGCCGCTGCCCTTGCTATCCGTGCCGAGCTTGAAGGATACGTCCCATGAACTGGCTCACCAACTACGTCCGCCCGAAGATCCGCACGCTGCTCGGCGCGCAGCCCGAAGTGCCGGACAATCTCTGGCACAAGTGCCCGTCCTGCGGTGCCATGATCTTCCACAAGGAATTGGAAGCGAATTTGCGGGTCTGCACGCACTGCAGCCATCATCTGCGGATGTCGGCCCAAGGCCGGCTCGATCTGTTGCTCGATGCCGGCTACCAGCGCCTGGAGTTGCCGCGCCCGATCCTCGATCCGCTGAAGTTCCGCGACACCAAGCGCTACACCGACCGGCTGAAGGACGCGCACGCGAAGGCGCCGGCCGACCAGGGCGACGCGCTGTTGGTCGCCGCCGGCACCTGCGGCGGCTTGCCGACGGTCGCGGCCGTGTTCGACTTCGCCTTCCTCGGCGGGTCCATGGGCATGGCGGTGGGCGATGGGTTTGTGGCGGCGGCGGAGGCAGCGATTGCCCGCGAAGCCGCACTGATCGCAGTGCCCGCGTCCGGGGGCGCGCGCATGCAGGAGGGCATTCTGTCGCTGATGCAGATGCCGCGCACGATTGTGGCGGTCCAGCGCCTGCGCGAGGCCCGCCTGCCCTACATCGTGCTGCTGACCGATCCAACCACCGGCGGGGTCTCTGCCTCCTTCGCGATGCTGGGGGACATCCAGATCGCGGAGCCCGGCGCGCTGATCGGCTTTGCTGGCCAGCGGGTGATCGAGG
>JAAFHH010000234.1 GCA_013297545.1 Alphaproteobacteria bacterium | reverse complement strand
ACATCAAGAACATCGTGCCGCCGGTCAGCGTGATCACGGTGGTGATGCGAAAGAACATGCCGGGATCAATGACCGCCCCACCGACCGAGCCGCGCATGCCCTCCAGCCCAATGGCGATGCCATAGGACTGCACGATCGCCAGCGCCAAGGTGAGGTAGCGGGTGTACTGGTTCAGGATCTTGCGCCCGCTCTCGCCTTCCTTCTTCAAGGCTTCCATCTGCGGGCTGACCGCGGTCATCAGCTGGATGATGATGGAGGCGGAGATGTAGGGCATGATGTTGAGCGCAAAGATCGTCATGCGCCCGAGCGCACCGCCGGCCAGCATGTCAAACATGCCGAGGATGCCGCCGGCGTTCTGACGGAAGATCTCGCCCAAGATCACCGGATCAATGCCCGGCAACGGGATGTAGGTGCCGAGCCGATAGACGATCAACGCGCCGAGCGTGAACCAGATCCGGTTCTTGAGCTCAGTCGCCTTGCCGAAGGCGGAGAAATTGATGCTCTGCGCAAGTTGCTCGGCTGCCGATGCCATACCCGTTCCTCAAAACACAAAACCGCCGGTGCAGCCCGAAGGCGCCCGGCGGTCGATCCTGGACTGAACCACCGCGCCAGGAAAGCGTCGATCTTGAGACCTGCGGGCTTGGCACCCGCAGGCTCAGGAGATCCGGACTACTCCGCCGCCGGCAGGGTAAGCGTACCGCCTGCGGATTCAACTGCGACTTTCGCCGCAGCCGACGCCGCTTCGACCGTGATGGTCACGGCCGTGGTCAGCTTGCCCTTGGCGAGCAGGCGCACCGGTGCTCCACCCACGCGCACCAGACCGGCCGCTTCCAGCGCCGGGCCGTCGATGGCGACCCCAGCTGGCAGACGACTACGGTTCAGCGCGTCTTGGATCGCACCGACGTTGACGATCTGCATCTCGACCCGGAACGGGTTCTTGAAGCCGCGCTTCGGCAGACGACGGTGCAGAGGCATCTGCCCGCCTTCGAAGCCGTTGATCGCGACACCCGTGCGGGCCTTTTGACCCTTCACGCCGCGGCCAGACGTCTTGCCGAGACCCGACCCAATGCCGCGACCCAAGCGCTTCTTTTCGACGCGCGCGCCGGGATTGTCCCGGATTTCATTCAGCTTCATGGCCGTTACCCTTCGACCTTCACCAGGTGGTGCACCCGGTTGATCATGCCGACGATCGCGGGCGTGTTTTGCAACGTCCGCGTCCGACGCAGTTTGTTGAGCCCAAGGCCGATCAACGTCGCTCGCGCCCAGTCTTCACGCCCGATTGGGCTGTGGATCTGGGTCACGGTCAAGGTTGCGACCGCCGGATCATAGATCATGCGTTCCTTAAGCATTGGCGGCCTCATCCCGCTTACCAGCGCCCAAGATATCCGCCACCTTCTTGCCCCGACGACCCGCAACCGTGCGCGGGCTGGAACAATGGGCGAGCGCATCGAAGGTCGCCTTGATCATGTTGTGCGGGTTCGAGGTGCCGACTGACTTCGCCACCACGTCCTGCACGCCGAGCGCATCGAACACCGCGCGCATCGGGCCACCGGCGATGATGCCGGTACCCTGCGGCGCCTGACGCAGCACCACCCGACCAGCGCCGAAATGGCCCTGGACGTCGTGGTGCAAGGTCCGGCCTTCGCGCAGCGGCACGCGCACCATGGCGCGCTTGGCGGCTTCGGTTGCCTTGCGGATCGCTTCCGGCACTTCCCGGGCCTTGCCCGCTCCATGCCCGACGCGGCCCTTGCCATCGCCAACGATGACGATCGCAGCGAAGCCGAAGCGCCGACCACCCTTCACCACCTTGGCGACGCGGTTGATGCCAACCAGCTTTTCGATGAATTCCGGTTCTTCGCGTTCGCGCGGCTGACGGTCGCGATCGCGACCCCGGCCACCCCGTTCGCCGCGGTTTTCGCCGCGATGTTCGCGTTCGTTTTCTGCCATGCTCCGGCCCTCAGAACTGTAGACCGCCCTCACGGGCGGCGTCGGCCAGGGCCTTCACCCGGCCATGATAGATGTACCCGCCACGATCAAACACCACGGCTTCGACACCCGCACCCTTGGCACGTTCGGCAATCAACCTGCCAACCGCCTTGGCTGCTTCGATGTCTGCACCGGTCTTGAGCGAGGCGCGCAGGTCCTTGTCGAGCGATGACGCCGCGACCAAGGTGACACCCTGCACATCGTCAATGACTTGGGCGTAGATGTGTTGAGACGAGCGGAACACCGAGAGCCGCGGCCGCCCATAGGCGACTTGCTGCAACCGGTGCCGGGTGCGGCGCTTACGCCGCTCAAACAGAAGATCTGACTTCGGCATCGGGGGCTCCCTACTTCTTCTTGCCTTCTTTGCGGACGATCGTCTCGTTCTCGTACTTGATACCCTTGCCCTTGTAGGGCTCGGGACCACGATAAGAACGGATCTCCGCTGCCACCTGCCCGACGACCTGACGGTTTGCACCGCTGACCACCAGCAGGGTTGGCTTTTCGGCCACCACCTTGATCCCATCGGGGACCTGGTAGATGACGTCGTGGGAGTAGCCGAGGTTCAAGGTCACGGTCTGTCCAGAGACAGCCGCCTTGTAGCCGACGCCGTTGATCTCCAGCTTGCGGCTGAAGCCTTCGGACACGCCCTTGACCATCGAATTGACCAGTGCGCGCGTGGTTCCCCACATCGCACGGGCCTGCTTGCTGTCGCCCCTCGGCTGCACCACAACCTTGCCGTCTTCGATCGTCGTATCGACGACATCCGACAGCGGCAGGCTCAGCTCGCCGAGTTTGCCCTTCGCCTGCAGCACCTGATCGACAATTGCGACCGAGACACCGGCAGGGATAGCGACTGGATTTTTGCCAACGCGGCTCATGATCTTGCTCTCCCGATCAGAACACGCGGCACAGGACTTCGCCGCCGACATTCGCCGAGCGAGCTTCCTGGTCCGACATGACCCCTTGCGGGGTGCTGAGGATCGCAATGCCGAGGCCGTTGTAGACCCGCGGCAGATCCTTGATCTTCGAGTAGACACGACGGCCCGGCTTGGAGACGCGTTTGATCTCCTTAATCACCGGCTCGCCTTCGTGGTACTTCAGCTCGATACGCAGTTCCGCGATGCCCTTGCGTACTTCAGCTTGGCTATAGCCACGGATGTAGCCTTCGCGCCGAAGCACTTCGAGAACGTTGGTGCGCAGGCTCGATGCCGGGGATAGAACCACCGACATGCGGGCGCGCTGCGCGTTGCGGATGCGCGTCAGCATATCCCCAAGGGGATCGCTCATCGCCATATCCTAACTCCTTCCTACCAGCTGGACTTGGTCAGACCGGGGATCTGCCCGGTCGAGCCAAGGTCGCGCAATGCAATACGCGACAGCTTAAACTTGCGATAGTTAGCCCGCGGCCGACCGGTCACCTCACAGCGCAACCGATACCGTTCGCGCGCTGAGTTGCGCGGCAGTTCGGAGAGCTTAAGGCGCGCGGCAAACTGCTCTTCCGGCGAGACGTTGTCGTCCACCGCCAGAGCCTTCAACCGCGCCCGCTTCGCCTGGTAGCGCTTCGCCAACGCTTCCCGGCTTTTGTTCTTCATGATCGCGCTTTTCTTCGCCATCGATCCGCACCCTCAGTTGACGAACGGCATCTGGAAACCCTTCAACAGGGCCCGTGCCTCATCGTCGTTGGTCGCCGTCGTGCAGATCACGATGTCCATGCCGCGCACGGCATCAACTTTGTCGTAATCGATCTCCGGAAACACGATCTGTTCCTTCAGGCCAAGAGCATAGTTGCCCCGACCATCGAACGACTTGGGCGACACACCGCGGAAGTCGCGCACGCGCGGCAGAGCGATGGTGATCAAGCGGTCGAGGAACTCATACATCACCTGCTTGCGCAGGGTAACCTTGCAGCCGATCGCCAGACCAGCGCGCAGCTTGAAGCCGGCAATCGACTTCTTGGAGCGAGTCTTGACCGGGCGTTGGCCGGTGATCGAGGTCATGTCAGAGAACGCGGCATCCAGCTTCTTTTGGTCCTGGACTGCTTCGCCCACGCCCATGTTGACCACGATCTTTTCCAGACGCGGCACCTGCATGACGTTCTTGTAGCCGAATTCCTGCATCAGGGCCGGCTTGACCTCGGTTTCGTAGATAAGTCTCAGACGAGTGCTCATGGCCGGCCTCAAACGTCAATGGCTTCGCCGGAGCGCTTAGCATAGCGCACCTTGCGACCATCGCTCAGGAATTTGAAACCGACGCGGGTCGGCTCCTTGGTCTTCGGGTCGATGTGGGCGACGTTGGAGATGTGGATCGGGGCTTCCTTTTCCACAATACCACCGGCCTGCATCTGCGTGGCTTTGGTGTGGCGCTTGACGATGTTGATGCCGCGCACCTTCACCCGGTTCTCGGTCGGAATGACCTCGAACACTTCGCCGGACTTGCCCTTGTCGCGACCCGTGGTCACGACGACCTGATCGCCCTTCTTGATCTTCAGCTTCGTCGCCATGGCTACAGCACCTCCGGCGCCAGGCTGATGATCTTCATGAAGTTCTTCGAGCGCAGCTCACGAGTCACCGGCCCGAAGATACGGGTGCCGATCGGCTCGTTCTGCTTGTTGATCAGAACGGCTGCGTTGGTATCGAAGCGGATCGAGGTGCCATCGGTGCGGCGGATTTCCTTGGCGGTGCGAACGATGACCGCGCGATGCACGTCACCCTTCTTCACCTTGCCGCGCGGAATCGCTTCCTTGATCGAAACCACAATAACGTCGCCAACGGCGGCGAACTTGCGCTTCGATCCACCCAGCACCTTGATGCACATAACGCGGCGCGCGCCGGAATTGTCGGCGACCTCCAGGTTTGTCTGCATCTGGATCATGGTTCAGTCCTCGCTGATCACGCAGTCGCGCCAGCATTGGTGACATCGTCAGCGACGACTTCCCAACGCTTGGTCTTCGACAGCGGCCGGCATTCACGGATCTTCACCGTGTCGCCGATCTTGTAAGCATTCAGCTCATCATGCGCCGCGTACTTCTTCGAACGCGTGATGAACTTCTTGTACATCGGGTGCATGACGCGCCGCACCACCAGGACCGTGATGGTCTTGTTGGTCTTGTCGCTCACCACCGTACCTTGCAGGATGCGCCGGGGCATCGCTCTACTCCCTTTAACCCTGGACCGCGGCTTGGGTCTTCTGGGCCAACACCGTGCGGATGCGCGCGATATCGCGACGCACCTGACGCACTTGAGCGGTGTTTTCCAGCTGACCGGTCGCCTTACGGAACCGCAGGTTGAACTGTTCCTTCTTCAGTTGAGCCAGCTGATCGGCCAGCTCATCTGCTGTCTTCGCCTTGAGGTCTGTGGCCTTCATGGCGTTACGCCTCCTCACCGATACGCTGCACGAAGCGCGTCTTGATCGGCAGCTTCGCGGCGGCCAATTCGAACGCGCGCTCGGCGAGTTCCTTCGGCACGCCGTCGATCTCAAACATGATGCGGCCGGGCTTCACCCGGGCCACCCAGAATTCCGGCGACCCCTTGCCCGAGCCCATGCGGACTTCGGCAGGCTTGGTCGACACCGGCACATCCGGGAACACCCGGATCCACACCCGACCTTGCCGCTTGATGTG
>JAAFHH010000233.1:3317-5613 GCA_013297545.1 Alphaproteobacteria bacterium | reverse complement strand
CCGGCCGCAGCTTGCGCACCCGCGGGATCAGGTCGAGGCCGTTTTCGTCTGGCATCACTACATCGGTGATCACGAGATCGCCATCGCCCGCCTCGATCCAGCTCCACAGGCCCGATGCGGTACCAGTAGTGCGAACATCGTGGCCGAGCCGGCCAAGCGCTTGGGAAAGCACCGTGCGGATCGCACGGTCATCGTCGGCAACCAGAATAGTAGCACTGGTCATGAGCGCGGTTCCGTCAGCACGGGCAGTTTGACGCGAAACGACGTCCGTCGCGGCTGGCTTTCGAATTCGATCACGCCGCCGTGGTCGCCGATGATCTTCGCCACCAGTGCAAGACCGAGGCCAGAGCCGTTGACCTTGGTGGTGACGAACGGATCAAACAGATGCGGGCGCAGATCTTCCGGGATGCCGGGGCCACTATCCTGCACCGTCACCACCAGCGGCAGGTGCACGCGGGCATCGGACCCGGAGAGCTGCAGGCGTACGCCATGCTGATAGCCGGTCGACAGCACGATCTCGCCCGCCTCATCCGAGAGTGCTTCGGCCGCGTTCTTCACCAGGTTCAAGAACACCTGCACCAGCTGGTCACGGTTGCCGAACACCGGCGGCAGCGAGGGGTCGTAGCGTTCCACAAACCGCAAGTGCTTCGCGAACCCGGCCTGCGCCAAGCGCCGCACATGTTCCAGCACCTGGTGGATGTTGACCGCTTCGCGCTGCAGCGGCCGGCTGTCGGAGAACACTTCCATCCGGTCGACCAGCGCGACCACCCGGTCGACCTCGTCGATGATCAGCCGGGTCAGTGTGCGATCGTCACCAGTGGCGGTCTGATCCAGCAGCTGGGCCGCACCACGGATACCCGACATCGGGTTTTTGACCTCGTGCGCCAGCATAGCCGCCATGGCGGAGACGGACCGCGCCGCCCCCCGGTGGGTCAGCTGCCGGTCGAGCGTGCCGGCGATCGAGCGTTCGTGCAGCAGCACGGCAACCCGGCCGGTGCTATCGCCCAAGGTGGCGGCTTCCGCCGTCACCAAGTGCCGGCCGATGCGCGGGTTTTCCAGCACCAGACCGTATTCCGTGCGGCTGCCCTGCTCGGCCCGCACCCGGCGGATCAGCACGAACAGCGGGCTGTCGGCTGGGATGTGATCGCCGAGTGGCTGGTTCAGCAGCAGGGAGGACGAACTGTCAAAAAACGTCTCGCCAGCCGGGTTGATCGCAACCACCCGGTCGGCCTGATCGAGCACCAGCACGGGTGCGGACAACGCATCCAGAATGGCGCGCGGCTCGACAGCAGGTGGGGCCACCGCGCGCCGCGGCAGCAGACGGGCGAGAGCCATGGCTCAAGCCGCCAGACTGTCTGGAGCCGCCAACTGCGGCTCAAAAAACCGCCGCATCAACTCGCGCACCCCTTCGGCCTGGTCGATCTGGTTGATCGACAAGCGGAATTCGCCGCCGCCAACCATGCCCTTCGAATACCAGCCGATGTGCTTGCGCGCGATCCGCACGCCGATTTCTTCGCCATAGAGCGACAGCATGTCTTCGAAATGCTCGCGCATCGTCGCGTACTGCACGGCGAGCGACGGGTCCGGCAGCTTGGTGCCGGTGCGCAAGTAATGCATCACTTGGCCCGGAAACCACGGCCGACCGTAGGCGCCGCGGCCAATCATCACGCCGTCAGCGCCTGATTCTTCTAACGCGCGGGCAGCATCTTCAACCCGTACGATGTCGCCGTTGACGATCACTGGGATCGACACGGCCTCTTTGACTTGGCGGATGAACTTCCAGTCCGCCACGCCATTGTACATCTGATTGCGGGTGCGGCCGTGCACCGTGATCATCTTGATGCCGACCTCTTCGGCGCGCTTGGCGAGCACCGGGGCGTTCTGGTGGGCATCGTCCCAACCCTTGCGCATCTTCAAGGTGACCGGCAGGTCAACCGCACCGACCGTCGCCGCCATCAGACGCACAGCCAGATCTTCTTCGCGCATCAGCGCGGATCCGGCGTGACCGTTGGTCACTTTCTTCACCGGGCAGCCCATGTTGATGTCGATGATCGCAGCGCCCGTGCCCTCATTCAGCTTGGCGGCTTCGGCCATGCGCGAGGGCTCACAGCCGGCGAGCTGCATCGACAGCGGCTGGTCTTCGGCAGAATTGCGCGCCATCAGCAAGGTGCGCGGCGTGGTGCGGATCATCGCTTCAGACGCGATCATCTCGGTCACCACCAAGCCCGCCCCGAAGCGCTTGACCATTTTGCGGAACGGCTGGTCGGTGACACCCGACATCGGTGCCAGGATCACC
>JAAFHH010000233.1:0-3307 GCA_013297545.1 Alphaproteobacteria bacterium | reverse complement strand
ACCGGCTCTGCAATGTCGACCGGTCCGATGGCGATGGGTTTGAGAGTGGTGCTCATTGTCTCGGCAAGTTGGGGATTGCTGTTTTTTTGTTCAATAGCTGAAAGCGTGATCGCTCTCAACGCTAAACGCGCCCGAGCAGCACCTGCCCGACGAACTTGACGCCGGGGTAGGCCAGGGTCGCCAGCAGATAGCCCACCAGCACGAAGCGTCCCGCCCGCCGGCCGCTGAGGCCAGTGGTGCGGTGCACGGCCAGGATCACCAGCACCGCCGCGAGGCTGGCGGCGACCAACAGCGTCTTGTGGTCGACGCGCAAAAGCTGCCCGCTCGCCTGCCATTCGACCGCCATGCCGGTCGCCAGTGCGACGATCAGCAGCAAGGCGGCTGCCGTCAGCATGCGGATCTGCAGGCCTTCGCCTGCGACCACCGGCGGCAGTACCCGGGTCAGGGCGGTCGGCCGGCGGGCTTTCAGGGCTGCTTCCTGGATCCACACGCCGAGTGCTGCGACGGCCGCGACGGTCAGTGCGCCGTAGCCCAGGATCGCGACCACGATGTGCACAAAGAGCCACGTGCCGCCGCCGAGGGCGTGCGGCGTCGCGGGCTCCCGCCAGGCAAAGCCGGTGGCCAACAAACCGATGCCAAGCGCGTGGACGAAAACGAGCGGGCTGAGGCGAGCAGCGGCGGGATCGGTCGCCACCAGCACGGCGAACACGCCCAAACTCGCAACCACACCCAGCCACATGGCGCTGGCAAACCCGCTCTGCCAGCGACCATCGAAGGCGAGCACCAGCGCAATCGCGGGGCCAGCCAGCGCAAGTGCGAGCGTCGTCCAAAACCGCCAGTCGCGCGCACCGGCGTGCCGGCTCGCGACCAGCGCCGGCACCAGAGTGGCGATTGCAGCAACGCTTAAGCTCGTCGACATGGGCACCATGATAGCAGAGATCGGTGCGTATGGGGGTTGATCGCGGTGGCACCCCTGGCCGCCGCGTGCTACGGCCCCGCGGGTGAGCGACACCATCGCCTTGATCGTCGCCGGCGGTAGCGGCAGCCGTGCCGGCGGCCCTGCGCCGAAGCAGTACCAGCGGCTCGCCGGGCTGCCCGTGCTGCGCCGCACCGTGCTGGCGTTTCGCCATCACCCTGTGATCAGCGCCGTTCTGGTGGTCATCGATCCCGCCCACCGCGCACTCTACGACCAAGCCGTGGGCGATCTTGGCCTGCCCGCACCGATTGCCGGTGGTGCCAGCCGGCAAGACAGTGTGCGCGCTGGCCTGGAAGCACTGGCGGCCACCCCACCTGCCCGCGTGCTGATCCACGACGCCGCGCGTCCGTTCATCGATGCGGCGACGATCGACCGGGTGCTCGCCGCCCTCGACCACGCTGATGGCGTGGTGCCGACCCGCCCGGTGGTCGACGCGCTGCAACGGGTGGCGGATGGCCATGTGGTTGAAGCCGTCGACCGCACACCGCTGGTGCGCGCCCAAACCCCGCAGGGCTTTCAGTTCGCAGTGATCCTGGCCGCCCACCGTCAGACCGCCGGCCTCACGCTCGCGGACGATGTCGCGGTCCTGCGGCACTGTGGGGGGAATGTTAGGATCGTGGATGGTTCGGAGGCGAACGTGAAGCTGACCCATGCCGATGACCTCACCTCTGCCGCCCAGCGCCTGCACGCCGGTGACACCCGCGTCGGCACTGGGTTCGATGTTCACAAGTTCGCACCCGGCGACCACGTCATGCTCTGCGGTGTGCCCGTCCCCCATGAGTTCGGCCTGGAGGGCCATTCGGACGCCGATGTCGCCCTGCACGCGTTGACCGATGCGATCCTGGGCGCGCTGGGTGCGGGCGACATCGGCCAACACTTCCCGCCGAGCGACCCGCAGTGGCGCGGTGCTGCCAGTGCCCGGTTCTTGGCCCATGCCGGGGACTTGGCTGCGGCGCGGGGCGCGGTGATCGCGCATGTTGACGTCACCATCATCGGCGAGCGGCCAAAAGTCGCCCCGCACCGGGAGCGTATGGTAGAAACCCTCGCCACGATCTTGGGCTTGCCGCGCGGCCGGGTTTCCGTCAAAGCCACCACCACCGAGGGGCTTGGCTTCACCGGGCGGCGCGAAGGTTTGGCGGCGCTCGCGACTGCCACGCTCCGCCTGCCTGCGGAATTGACGCCATGACCCTGCTTGCCCCGGTGCCGCCATCGATCTCCGCCCTGCACCCGGCAGTGCTGCTGGCGACGTGGGGGTGGAGCGGGCGGCTGCCTGGACCGAAAGGCACCTGGGGTTCGCTCGCAGCCCTGCCCTTTGCCGTGCTGATCGCCTGGGCGATCCATCCGCTGGCGCTGATCCCAGCCGCCGCGATCGTGTTCGCACTCGGGGTATGGTCCGGCGGGATCTATGCCCGGGCGCTCGGCATTGGGGACCCCGGCCAAGTCGTCATCGACGAAGTCGCGGGTCAGTGGCTGACGCTGGCGCTGGTACCGCTTGATCCGCTGCTGTGGCTGATCGGCTTTTTGCTGTTTCGCGTGTGCGACATCGTCAAACCGTTTCCGGCCAACTGGGCGGACGCTAACTTGAAAGGCGGCATTGGCATCATGACCGACGATTTCGTCGCCGGTCTCTACGCCATGCTGATGCTGTGGGGGATCGATCGATGGGTGCTGTAAGCGTGTTTGCCGACGAGATCCTCGCCGCCGCCCGGGTGGTGATCGAGCGCGCAGAAGCCGCTGGCCTGACCATCGTCACCGCCGAAAGCTGCACCGGCGGTCTGCTCGCGGGGGTGCTGACGGAAGTGCCTGGTGCCTCGCGCGTGTTCGAAGGCGGCATCGTCTCCTACTCCAACCGCATCAAGGCAGACCAGCTGGGTGTGCCGGTCGGGGTTCTGGCCGAAGCCGGTGCGGTCTCCGCCGAAACGGCGCAGGCAATGGCTGCCGGGGCACTGACGGCGCTGTCGGTCGACATCGCGATTGCAGTGACCGGCATCGCGGGCCCCGGTGGCGGCAGTGCGGAAAAGCCGGTCGGCCTCGTGCACTTCGCGATCATCGACCATGGGGACTACCTGACCGAAGCGCGCCGGGTGTTTGACGGCGACCGCTCGGCGATCCGCTTGGCCACCGTGCAGTGCGCGCTGGAACTCTTGGCCGACCACATCGCCAAGCGCGCCAAGGTGACCTTGGAGATCGACCAGCGCTGGGAGCCGGCCGTCACCGCGATCGACCGCCACATGCAGCGCGCCCACCCCGATGTGCCTGACGAGGTGATGGAAACCGTCGTGGATCTGGTCGGTGGGGCCGAAATGATCGGTGCCGACAACATGGCGCTGG
>JAAFHH010000232.1 GCA_013297545.1 Alphaproteobacteria bacterium | reverse complement strand
ACAGCCATGATCGCGGCGACGCGGTTTTGGGGTTTTGGGTATGATTGTCGCGAACTCGCAACCGCTTTTGCGCCTCGGCACGCGGGGCTCGCCGCTTGCGCTGTGGCAGGCGCGGGCGGTGGCGGACGCGTTGCGGGCGGCGGACGGCGCTGTGGCGATTGAGATTGTTGTGGTGCGCACCACCGGCGATCAGGTGACCGACCGGCCGCTGGCGGAGATTGGCGGCAAGGGTCTGTTCACCAAGGAACTGGATACGGCCTTGATTGAAGGGGCGATTGATCTCGCCGTGCATTCGCTGAAAGACGTGCCGACCCACTTGGCCCCGGAAATCATCCTCGCGGCGTGTCTGGAGCGCGCCGATCCACGCGATTGTTTGATTGCTGGCGTGCCGTCGCTCGAGGACCTGCCGAGTGGAGCCGTGGTTGGCACCTGTTCGCCGCGCCGGGCAGCGCAAGTGTTGGCACTGCGGCCAGACATCACGATCACCCCCTTGCGCGGCAATGTCGACACGCGGCTGGCCAAGATCGCAGATGGTGCGGCGCACGCGACCTTGCTGGCGCACGCTGGTCTCGCGCGGCTTGGCTTGCTGGAGCGGGCGAGCGCAACCCTCGATGCGGCCGCCTTCGTGCCCGCGGTCGCGCAAGGCTGTGTCGGCGTGACGGTGCGCACAAACGACACATCGACGCGCGCACGGTTGGCCGCGATTGATCATGGCGCCAGCCACACCGCGATCACCGCGGAGCGCGCCTTGCTGGCGGCCCTCGACGGCAGCTGTCGCACACCGATTGGCGGCTATGCGCGCCTCAGTGCTGGCGAGATCGCCCTCGATGCCATTGTCGTGCGGCCCGACGGCCGGGCCTTGGTGCGCGATCAGATCCGTGGCTCAGCCGCTGATGCCGCCCGGCTTGGCACCACCCTTGGCCAGCGCCTCGCCGCTGCCGCAGACCCCAGCTGGTTCGAGGGCCCCCGATGACCACCGTGCTGATCACCCGCCCGGCGATCGATGCCGCACCCTTGGCCGCAGCACTCACCGCCCGCGGCTTAACGCCGCTGATTGCGCCGCTGATCGAGATTGTGCCGCGCCCGCCGATCGACCTCAGCCTGGCCGGCGTGCAGGCGCTGCTGTTCACCTCCGCCAATGGTGTGCGCGCGTTTGCCGCCGCCAGCACGCGGCGCGACATCGGGGCGTTTGCTGTGGGCGACGCGACCGCGCGCGCTGCGATGACGGCGGGCTTCGCGGTGGTGATCGCGGCGGACGGCGATGTCGCGGCGCTGGCCGAAACCGTGATCCATGACGCGAAACCGGACGATGGCGCGCTCATCCACATCGCCGGCACGGACGTCGCGGGCGATCTCGCCGGCACGCTGACGGCCGCGGGTTTCACGGTCAGCCGCGAAGTGCTGTACGAGGCGCGCGAGACGACCGCGTGGCCGGCCGAGGTGGTGGCGGCACTGCGCGCTGGATCGGTCAGCCACGTGCTGGTCTATTCGCCGCGCACGGCGGACCTGTTGGTCAAGCGCCTGAAAAACTTGAAGCTGCAGCGCCGGCTCGGCAGCGTCACGGCGGTGTGTCTGTCGCCCGCGGTGGCGCAGGCATTAGCCCCCCTCCCCTTTGGTCGCGTTGCAGTGGCGACGACACCCGATCAAGATGCCGTGCTTGCCCTTGTCGCACCCGCAGAGCTGGGGGACCCCGTGGCCGATCCAACACCGTCTGACGCCGCACCTGTCATGCCCCCGGAACCGACACCCGCCAAGCGCACCGGCCCCTCGCCGTGGATCGCCGGTGTCGTCGGCGCCCTGGTCGTCGGCGCGATCATCATCGCGACCAGCCCGAGCTGGCTGCCGCTGATGGTGCCGCCGGCCGATCTTGGCCCGCTGGAACGGCGCGTAAGCGCGATTGAACGCGGTGCACCGGTGGCGGCAGCCCCTGCCCCGGCGCCCGCGCGCGATGCGGAGCTGGTGCGGCGCCTCGAAGCCCTCGAACGGCTGAGCGATCGGCCGGCTGCCCCAACCGTCGCCACCCCCGCGATCCCGGAAAGCCTGCTGCAACGCCTGGCCGCCTTGGAAGCCGCACCGCGACCGGTGGCCGCTCCGACAGTCGACCTCAGCCCGCTTGAGACCCGCATCGGCCGGCTCGCCGAACAGCTGACCGCCCTGCAGGACCGTCAGGCCGAGACGACCAGCTCGGCTGGCCGCGATGGCTCGATGGCTCGGCGCGCGGCCCAAGCCCTTGCGGTCGCGCAGTTGGCCGACGCGGCCGGGCGCGGTGGATTTCAGCCGGCCCTCACCACCGCCCTTGCCGTGATGGATGGTGAAGCGCGCACGCTCGCCCAAGCGCTGGAGCCGTTTGCCGCCGGGGTACAGACGGTCGACCAACTGGTGCAGAGCTTTGGCGATGCCGCCCTCACCGCGAAAAAGCGCGCTGCTGCCCGGGCCGATATCGGCTGGTTCGGCGAAATCCGCGCCTTCCTCGCCACACTCGTGGTGGTGCGCCGCACCGGCACGACTGACATCGGCGAGGATTTGGACAGCCGCCTAACCGCAGCCGAAGCCCGCTTGCTCGCCCGCGACCTCGCCGGTGCTCTCGCCGTGCTGGCGCCGCTGCCGCCACAGGCGCGCGAGGACCTCGGCCCGTGGCTGACGGCCGCAACGGCGCGGGTGAGTGTTGACCAGACCATCGCCACCCTGTCGCAGCGCGTGCTGCGCGGCCTGGCTGGGGGTTGAGGCGATGATCCGTCTGATCCGCTTCCTGGTATGGGCCGGCATCGCCGTCGCGGTGGTGGTGTTCTTCGCCAATCAACCGGGCCGCATTCGCATTGATTGGCTGGACTGGCGCATCGACACCAGCATGGCGGTCGCCGTGGTCGCAGCCGCCGTGCTGGTGGGTCTGCTGGTTGTGCTGTGGCGCACGCTGTCCGGCCTGCTGAACCTGCCCCAGCGCGTCAGCCGCTGGCGCCAGCGCCGGCGCGAGCGGCAGGGTTTGCGCGACTTGACCCGCGGGCTAACGGCACTCGCGGTCGGTAAGCCGGGCGAGGCGGTGCGCCGGGTCGAGCGGATCGACAGCCTGCCGGAAACCGCTGGCCTGGCACAGTTGCTGCGCGCGCAAGCGTTTCTGGCGGAGGGCCGCTTGGCGGACGCGGATGCCGCGTTCACCGCCATGCTGTCCGAACCAGAAACTGCCTTCCTGGGACGGCGCGGCTTGTTGAAGCTGGCGCTGCAGCAGGGCGACCTGGCGGGTGCGCTGATCCAGGCCGAAGCCGCGCGCACGCTTGCCCCCACCACGCCGTGGCTGTTGCGGATCTTGTTCGATCTGCATTGCCGGCGGGGTGCCTGGGCGGATGCGGCGAACACGCTGGCCGCCCTTGGCCGGGCGCGTGTGCTGGAGGGGCCTGAACTCGCCCAGCGCCAGGCCACCGTCACCCTAGCACTCGCCCGCCAAGCGGAAGCTGAAGCCGCCCCCGATGCGGCACTGCGCCATGCCAAGGCGGCAGTCCAAGCCGCCCCCAGCTTCGTGCCCGCGGTGACCGCGCTGGCGCGGTTGGAGGCAAGCCACGGCAAACCGGCCCGCGCACTGGCCGCGATCGAGAAGCTGTGGCCAACAGCCCAGCATCCAGATCTCGCGGCGACCTACCTCGCGGCCGCCTCCGGCGATGCGCTCGATCGCTTCAAGCGCGCTGAAAAGCTGGCGGCACTCGCGCCGGATGCGGTGGAAAGCCACCTGCTGCTCGGCCAGGCCGCCCTCGATGCCAAGCTCTGGGGCGAGGCCAAGCGGCATTTTGAGGATGCGCTATCGGCCGATCCGGCCCACCCGCGCCGAGCCTTGCGCGGTCTCGCCCGCGCGGAGGCCGATGGGTTTGAGCGGCGCGAAATCGCTCACCAGCACCGGGAACGGGCAAGCGAGGCGGCAGATGACGCGCGCTGGCACTGCACCGCCTGCGGCATGGTGCAACCGGCCTGGTCGCCCAGCTGCACCGCGTGCGGCGCGGTCGACACCGTGACTTGGAGCACGCCGGGATCGACCAGCCGCTCCACCGCCCTCATCCAGCTGGTGCCGGATGCCGGCGATGGCGCGCGACTCGGGCTTTCTCAGGGTTAGCTGAAGCTAACATCGCTCATCGTCAGCGCTGAGGTCAAGCCGACCAGCTGGATTGTGACAGAGCCGACCGTGACCTGCAGGCCATTCGACAGCACCGTCTGTTGCAGGGATCCGAACGTCCCGAACGCGAAGTTTAGGCGATCAGGCCCAACCGTGAAGTCCACGATGATGTCGGTTTGGACCGCGTCGACCTCGAACGCGAAACGATCATTGCCAACGCCGCCCCACATCACGTCATTCCCGGCCCCACCGGTCAGCGTATCGTCACCATCGCCGCCGAGCAGACTGTCGTTACCGTCTTGCCCGGCCAGCCGGTCATTGCCGCCGCAGCCGAAAATCGTGTCTGTGCCATTCGACCCATTGAGGGTGTCGTTGAACACATCGGTCAGCACTGTGTCGCCAACGATCACGGCACCGATCGTGCCGGTGCCAGCTGCGACTGAGTCCGCACCGTCGCCGCCAAAGATCACTTCGCCGGCACCGACGAGCAGGAAGGTATCACCACCGGCCCCACCAAGCAGCGTGTCCGCCTGGCCGCCGCCGTCGAGCTTATCCGAGCCGGTGCCACCAAAGATCAGATCAACGCCAGCGCCGCCCTTCAGGGTATTGGCGCCATTGCCACCATCAATCGTGTCGTTGTCGCCGCCACCATCAATCGAGTCGGCACCCGCACCGCCAAAGATGAGATCGCCGGCCGTGGAGCCGGCGATCGTGTGGTTGAAGGTATTCGCAACGTCGACCGCGACAGTGAAGTTCGGGCTGTCCGTGATCAACACCGCCGCAGTCGGGTTGAGGCGAACGTGTTCGACCCCCGAGAAGGGGAAGCTGGTCAAGTTGATCGCCGCCGACACACCTTCGATGTGAATGACATCGCCTGTACCCCCGCCAAGATCTACCCCGCTGGTGATTTGGCTCAGCTGTCCGCCCGTCAGCGTCACAGCGTCATCGCCGCCCGACCCGATCAGGAATTCGAAGCCAGTGACCGTCGACTGGTCGAAGGCGTAGCTACCGGTCGCCAGCTGCAGGGTGTCGGTGCCAGCGTCCCCGTAGTAGGCCTCGCTCACGCCGGTATCGCCAGCGAGGATCGCAACCGTGTCGTTGCCATCGCCGCCGCGCACCGTGTCGATGCCGAGGCCACCGAGCAGACTGTCTGCCCCGGTACCACCGTCCAGCGAGTCATTGCCCGACGCGCCGTTCAGCGTGTCGGCATTGGCACTGCCGGTCAGCGTGTTGTTGTTGGCATTGCCGGTGAACTGCACACCCGCACTACCGGTCAGTGCTGCGGCGGTCACTTGGGTCAAGCCGCTGTTGGTCCCGCCCGTGGGCGCCAACGTGACCCCATTGAGCAGCCCCGATGCGATACCACCCGTATCCAACGTTACCGTCGACAGCAGAGTGGGGGCACCAGACAGCGCAAGCGACGCACCAGTAATCACCTGACCCAGTGGCGCGCTCAAGGCGACTTTGCCGCCATCGTTAAAGAAATCGGCGAGCGGGATTAAGCCGGTGAGCGTAATGGT
>JAAFHH010000231.1 GCA_013297545.1 Alphaproteobacteria bacterium | reverse complement strand
ATCAACCCACCATCCGCCCTGCGGCATGCTGGCGCCAACCGCGGACGGCGTCGCGGCTTGGGTAAAGGGTGTTCCCAAGTAGAACAGCGCGATCTTGTCGCCATAGGCGAAGTCTGTAATGACCCAGTCGCCGCCATGGAAGATCTGGAACACATCCGCGCCGGAGCCGCCGGTCAGCGTGTCGATGCCTTGACTGCCGCCCGTCGCGGCGACCAGCGTGTCGTCGCCAAGGCCGCCATCAAGGGAATCGTTGCCAGCGCCGCCAACCAGCGAATCCGCGTTGGCGCCGCCAAACAGCGTATCGGCCCCGCCGTCGCCCACCATGACGTCATCGCCAGCGAAGCCCATCAACAGGTCGTTTTCGCTGCCGCCGGCCACGGTGTCGTTGCCAAGGCTGGCGAGCACCGTATCGGCACCGGCGCCACCGCTGAAATCAGCGGCTGTAGCGCCGCCAAGCAAGCTGTCCGCGCCGGCGCCGCCGATGAGGCTCATCGTGCCGCTCGAGTCGCCAGCGCGCAGCGTGTCGTCGCCCGCCCCGCCGGTCAGCGTCATCGAGGCACTGCCCTGAGCGTAGTTGGACACCACGTTGATGGCTTTGCCGGCTGTCAGCGCCGAACCATTGATGACCAGCGTGTCCGCACCACCGCTCAACTGAGAGCCGATCGCGACTGTAAAGGTGTTGCCGGTCAGCTTCGGCATCAGCGCATCGTCTAGGGTGACGCTGAACACACCACCGCTGTCGAAGCCGAAGGCAAAGCGCTCAAAGCCCGTGACGTTGTCAAACGCAGCCGTGCCCGTGGTGATCGTGGTGCCGCTGTAGAACGCCAGTTCATCCTTGGTGCCAGCACCGCCATCGATCGTGTCGAGGTTATCGAGATAGAGCAGGCTCGCGACCAGGGTGTCGTTCCCATCGCCAAGGCTGATGGAATCGTTGCCACCACCGTATTGGGCATCGAACAGCTCAAGATATTCTGAACCGGCGTAGCCAAGATAGGTGTCGTTGCCGTTGCCGAGCCGGACCAGCACCGTCGCAGCCGAAGCGGCCGTCACGGCCGAGGCGTCGATCTTCACAGGCGCGGTGGTGTTTTCGTGTGACGAGATTTGGAACCAGTTGGTGACCAGATCAGTGTTGTGCGCAACGAAGGTGGACGTCAGCGTCGCGGTGAAGCTGGTCGCACTGCCGGGATCGAGGACGATGAATTCGAAGCCCGACACACCGGCAAAATCGGCGAAATTGATCGCGGTCTTGGTGGTCTCGCCAATGATTTCCAGCGTATCGGAAATGAGGGCGGCGTTGTCCGTTTCGCCATCAATGATGTCGCTCGACGACGGCGCCTTGGTCGCCAGCGTGATGGTGAGCAGGTCGCTGCGGTCGAGGTAAAGCTCGTTCGGGCCGGGCGTGAACAACGACCCGGTCAAAGAACTGTAGTTGGCCGACCAATCGACTGTGTTACCAACCGCCATCACACATCTCCCGGGCGGCCACGCGCGGGGGCCACGCGACACGCTCTTTCAGGCCAGGATACTATGCCACCCCTGGCAACGGCGCAGCCCGGAAAACCATCTATACCAAATGACTGAGGCTCACGGCTGCAGGGTGACCGAGTCGATGTCGCCACACGGTTGGTAGCCAAGCCGAGCGTAGAGCCGGTTCGACACCGGGTTGTCGAGATCGGTCACCAGGGTCGCGAACCGGGTTTTGGTTAGCAGCCGGGCCGACAGGGTAGCGACCAGGGTGGAGGCATAGCCGTGGCCGCGCTCGGCCACTGGCGTGAACACCAAGCCGATGCGCTTGGACTGCCGCGTCCCCCCGACGACCGCGGCAATCGCGACCGGCCGGTCGGTCTGCCAGACGAACAGCTTTTTCAAGCCAACCAGCGTGGCCGCGTGGTTCGGCGTGCGCTCGATCCGCGCTTCCAGGCAGAACGCGTCGAGCCAGGTCTCCAGGCCCGGCACATCGGCCTTGTGCGCAAGACGTAAGCTGCCGGGGGCAGGGTGAGCGGGCGGCGTCACCCGGTCGATCCGGTGCAGGCGCTGGTGCTGGCGGCTGATCGGGGCAAGGCCGGCAGCCGCACTCAGCCGCGCCAAGAACGCCTCGCCATCGGGCAGCGGGATCACCGCACCCACCGTCGGCAAGCGGCGGCTCGCCAAGTCTTCGGCCAGCGTGATCAGCGCCCGCGCTGGCCCGCGCGAGACCATGGCGCGTTGGCTGCGCCAAATCGCAACCGCGCTTGGTCCCCTCGCGGTGGTGGCCGCCGCCAGATGGTGCGGGGGTGGTACCGCCACCGTCGCCAAACGGTCGAGAATCGACAGCAGCAGGCAGTTGCCGGCCTCATCGGCTTCGAGAAATCCCTGGGTTGCGGTTAGGAAGCGCCCGGCAGTGGGGCTGACTGACACGCCGAACCGGGCGACACTCATCCGAAGATCGGCCCGAACGTGCTCGCCAACGCGGCGTCGACCTCCGCCATGGTCGCCGTCACGCCAAGGGCGTGCAACGACGTGACACCATGCTGGCGAATGCCGCAGGGCACGATGCCGCCGAAGTGGCTGAGGTCCGGCGCCACATTGAGCGCCATGCCGTGGAGCGTGACCCAGCGGCGCACCCGCACGCCAATGGCACCGATCTTGTCTTCGCGGCCACCCGGCTGCACGACCCAGACACCGATCCGGTCGCAGCGCGTGACCCCCTCGACGCCAAAGCAGGCCAAGGTCGCGATCATCCAGCGTTCGAGGCGCTGGACGTGGCCGCGGACATCGGGGCCGCGGCTTGCGAGGTCGAGCATGACGTAGACCACCCGCTGGCCCGGGCCGTGGTAGGTGTACTGGCCACCGCGCCCGCTTTTGTGCACGGGGAACTGCGCGTCCAACAGATCATCGGCCTGCGCGCTGGTGCCGGCGGTGTAGAGCGGCGGGTGTTCGACCAACCAGACGAGTTCGCCGGCCGTGCCAGCCCGGATCGCTTCGGCCTGCGCTTCCATCCGTGCGACGGCGGCTGTGTATTCCACCAGCGCAGGCGCGGTTTCCCACGCAATTGGGGCAGGTATGGGGCAATCCAAATCAAGCCTCGCGAAACCCTTGTCTCGGGCACATGGTTTTGGTACGAAGCCGCTCCCTTGGCAAGCGGCCTCCGCGCCCGAGGGTATGCGGTTGTGGCGGAACTGGTAGACGCGCAACGTTGAGGTCGTTGTGGGAGAAATCCCGTGGAAGTTCGAGTCTTCTCAACCGCACCATGAATTGCGACGGCCCGCCCCTAGGCGGGCCGTTTTCGTATCCGCTAAAAGGATCGCCCGATGCCGGAAGACGTCGCCCAAGCCGCCCTCGACTATCACCGTGCGAGCCCAGCCGGGAAGATCGGCGTCGTCGCCACCAAACCGCTGAACACCCAGCGCGATCTGGCCCTCGCCTACACGCCAGGCGTGGCCGCGGCCTGCGAGGCGATCGTCAAGGACCCGACGGAAGCAGCGAGCCTAACCGCGCGCGGCAATCTGGTCGCGGTGGTGACCAACGGCACGGCCGTCCTCGGCCTCGGCGCAATCGGGCCGCTCGCCGCCAAGCCGGTGATGGAAGGCAAGGCTGTCCTGTTCAAGAAGTTCGCCGGTATCGATGTGTTCGACATCGAGATCGATGAGCTTGATCCCGACAAGCTGGTCGACATCATCGCGAGCCTGGAGCCGTCCTTCGGCGGCATCAACCTTGAAGATATCAAGGCGCCGGAGTGCTTCGAGATCGAAGCCAAGCTGCGCGAGCGCATGGGCATCCCGGTATTCCATGACGATCAGCACGGCACCGCAATCATCGTCTCGGCGGCGATCCTCAATGGCTTGCGGGTGGTCGGCAAAGATCTGAAGTCGGTCAAGCTCGTGACCTCGGGTGCGGGTGCGGCCGCCCTCGCGTGCTTGGACCTCCTGGTCGACCTCGGCATGCCGATTGAGAACATCTGGGTCACTGACATCGTCGGCCTGGTGTATGAGGGCCGCAACGAGCTGATGGACAAGCGCAAAGCCCGCTACGCCAAGGCAACCGACGCCCGTACGCTGGGTGAGGTGATCGGCGGGGCGGACGTGTTCCTTGGCCTGTCGGCGCCGCGGGTGCTGAAGCAGGACATGGTGGCGGCGATGGCGCCGAAGCCCTTGATCCTGGCACTGGCGAACCCGACGCCGGAAATCCTGCCCGAAGAAATCAAAGCGGTGCGCGATGACGCCGTGATCGCGACCGGCCGGTCGGACTATCCGAACCAGGTCAACAATGTGCTGGGCTTTCCCTTCATCTTCCGCGGTGCGCTCGATGACGGGGCGACCACGATCAACGAGGCGATGAAGGTTGCCTGCGTGAAGGCGATCGCGGATTTGGCGCTGGCCGAGCCGTCCGAAATCGTCGCCAAGGCGTACGGCGACCAGTCGCTGACCTTCGGCAAGGAATTCCTGATCCCGAAGCCGTTCGACCCGCGGCTCATCGTCGAGGTGTCGTCCGCGGTTGCGGAAGCCGCGATGGCGAGTGGGGTTGCGACCCGGCCGATCGCCGACATCGCGGCCTACAAGCAGCGGCTGACACAGTTCGTGTTCCGCTCCGGCCTCGTGATGCGGCCGGTGTTCGAACAGGCGAAGGCCGATCCCCGGCGCGTCGCGTTCGCGGAAGGCGAGGATGAGCGCGTGCTGCGCGCCGTGCAGACCGTGATCGATGACGGCCTCGCGCGCCCGGTACTGATCGGCCGGCCGGACGTGATCGAGCGCCGGATTGCCAAGCTCGGCCTGCGCATGCGGCTGGGTCAGCAGGTGGAGATCACCAACCCGGACAACGACAAGCGCTTTCACGCCTACTGGACCGCCTACCACGAACTGATGGAACGGCGCGGGGTGACCGAAGACGACGCGCGCACGATCATGCGCACGCACAATTCGGCGATTGCCGCCATGATGGTGCGGCGCGGCGAGGCTGATGCGATGGTGGCGGGCGTGAACGGCCGGTTTGCCACCCATGTGCGCACGATCGATGACATCCTGGGCCGCGCGCCCTCAGTCAGCGGCTTTGCCGGCCTGTCGGTTTTGATCCTGCCCGCCGGCATCTTCTTCGTGTGCGACACCCACGTGCGCAACGACCCGACGGCGGAGGAAATCGCGGAGATGACCCTGCTCGCCGCCGAAGAAGTGCGGCGGTTTGGTTTGACGCCGAAGGTGGCGCTGGTCTCGCATTCGAACTTCGGCTCGTCCGAGTTCAGCTCCGCCCAGAAACTGCGCCGCGCGCTGACCCTGATCGAGAAGGCGGCACCGAGCTTGGAAATCGACGGCGAGATGCAGGCCGATGCGGCGCTGTCCGAAGACATCCGCCGGCAGATCTTCCCGCATTCGCGCCTGAAGGGCCAAGCGAACCTGCTGGTGATGCCGAACGCGGATGCGGCCAACATCACCTTCTCGACCTTGCGGGTGCTGGGTGATGGCTTGTCGATCGGCCCAATCCTGCTGGGCGGTGCGGAGTCCGCCCACGTCGTCGGTGCCGCGGTGTCGGTGCGCGGCCTGGTCAACATGACCGCGGTCGCCGTCACAAACGCGCAAGCGCGGCGTCCGAAAGGGTTTGGCTGAGCTCGCCCGCCGCCGGTCGCTTGCGCGGCCGGCGTTTGGCGCA
>JAAFHH010000230.1 GCA_013297545.1 Alphaproteobacteria bacterium | reverse complement strand
GTGACGGCGCCCAGCGTCAGGGCAGTGGCGAGCAGGAGGCGGAGCATGGCGTGATCCTTGTCTAGGGTTAGCGAAGCACGGCGGAGATGAAGTCACGGGTACGGTGCTGGGTGGGTGTGCTGAGCACCACAGCTGGTTCCCCGCGCTCCACAATCTCGCCCTTGTCCATGAACGCGACATCGTGGGCGACTTCGCGGGCGAAGCCAAGTTCGTGGGTGACGACGATCATGGTCATGCCGGTGCTGGCAAGATCGCGCATCACGGTGAGCACCTCGCCCACGAGTTCGGGATCGAGGGCGGAGGTTGGCTCATCGAACAGCATGATCTCGGGGTTCATGGCGAGTGCCCGGGCAATCGCCACCCGTTGCTGCTGGCCGCCCGAAAGTTCAATCGGGTAGGCATCGCGCTTTTCAGCGAGACCAACGCGCGTGAGCAGCGCCATTGCCTGGTCAACCGCTTCGGCCTTCGGGCGCTTCAGCACGGTCACCGGCCCTTCGACGATGTTCTGCAGCGCGGTCTGATGGTGGAACAGGTTGAAGCGCTGGAACACCATGCCGGTCTTCAAGCGCTGGCGCGCAGTCTCGGCGTCGGACAGGGGATGCAGCGCATCGCCCTTGATGCGGTAGCCGATCAACTCCCCCGCCACCATCATCGAGCCCGCATCGATCTTTTCGAGCTGGTTGATGCAGCGCAGCAGCGTGCTCTTGCCCGAGCCCGACGGGCCGATGATGCATTGCACCCGGCCGGCTGGGATGTCGATCGAGACCTCGTTTAGCGCCTTCAACGCGCCGAACAGTTTGGAGACCCGGCGGGCGGAGACGATCGCGGTCATGGCGTCGCTCCGAACTGCGGCTTTGCGCGCCGCTCGCCGCGGCCCTTGGAGAAATAGCGTTCCAGGAAGTACTGACCGATCTGCAGGATGGTGACGACCGCGAGGTACCAGGCAGCGGCCACGATCAAGAGCTCCATCACGCGCGCATTAGCGTAGTAGATCGTCTGCGCGTTGCGCAGGATTTCCGAATACTGGATCACGCTCGCGACCGAGGTCAGCTTCACCATCGAGACGAACTCATTGCCAACCGGTGGGATGATCACCCGCATCGCTTGCGGCAACACGATCCGGCGCAGCGCCGTCAGCCGCGTCATGCCGATCGATTTCGCCGCCTCCGTCTGGCCCGCATCAACCGACAGAATGCCGGAGCGCACGACCTCCGCCGTGTAGGCCCCCTGGTTGAGGCCAAGACCGAGGAGCGTTGCGACGAACGGCGTCATCACATCCACCGTGCGGATTTCCCACAGGCCGGGGATGCCAAGCTTCGGGAACACCAGCGCCAGGTTGAACCAGAGTAGCAACTGCAACAGCAGCGGCGTGCCGCGGAAAAACCAGATGTAGAACAGCGCCGTGCCCTGCAGCACCGGGTTCGGCGACATGTACATGATCGCGAAGATCACACCGAGCGTGATGCCAAGCGCCATCGCGCAGGCCGCCATGATCACGGTGTTGACAAGGCCTGTCATGATCGCCGGCGCCGTGAAGAATTGACCCACTACGTTCCAGGCGATCTGGCCTTCGGCGAATGCCTTCACGATCCAGGCAAGGATCAAGAGGATGATCGCCGCCGCCATCCAGCGCCCGTAGTAGCGCTTCGGAATGATCTTCAGGCCGGCGATGTCAGCCAGGTCGCGGGTCATGCGAGACCTGCCAATGCTTGGCGGTAGGCCGCGATCTGCTCACGCACCCGTGCGGGCGCTGTACCGCCAGGGCCACTGCGCGCGGCAACCGCGGCCTCCAGCGTCAGGCGATCTTTCAGATCAGCCCCAAGGCGCGGGTCGACCGCACGGAAATCAAGCGCGTCCAGCGACTGCAGATCCCGCCCCATGTCCTCGCAGTAGCGCACCAACAGGCCGGTGATCTCGTGCGCTTCTGCGAACGGCACGCCCTTCAGCGCAAGGTAGTCCGCCACTTCAGTCGCGAGCGTGAAGCCATTGCCAGCCTGGGCGCGCAAGGTTGGCGTATTCACGGTCATGCTGGCGATCAATCCGGTCATCGCTGGCAACACCTCGTGCAGCACATCAACCGCATCGAAGCCTGCCCGCTTATCCTCCGCCAGGTCGCGGTTGTAGGAGAGTGGCAGGCCTTTTAGCACGCCCAGCATGCTCATGAGATCGCCGGTGAGCCTGGCGGCGCGACCGCGGGTGATCTCCGCAATGTCCGGGTTCTTCTTCTGCGGCATGATCGACGATCCGGTCGCAAACGCATCGTCAAGCATGACCCAGCCGAACTGCTGGGAAGCCCACAGCGTGATTTCCTCTGCCAGGCGCGAGAGATCAACGGCGGTCATGGCGGCGACGAACAGGAACTCTGCCACGTGATCGCGCGCACTCACCGCATCGACCGAATTCTCGAACGCGCGGGCGTACCCCATCGCTGCTGCTGAGCGCTCCGGGTGCAGGGTGATCGCCGATCCCGCCAGCGCCGCCGCCCCGAGTGGCGACACCGACGCGCGGCGGGCAAAATCCTGCAGGCGCGTCGCGTTGCGAAAGAGCGGGTGCGCGTGCGCCATCAGCCAATGGCCGAAGGTGACGGGCTGGGCACTCTGCAGGTGGGTGAAGCCGGGGCAGATGGCGCCCGCGTGGGCTTCAGCTTGGTCGGCAAGCGCTGTCGCAAGGGCGACCAGCTTCGCGAGGATCGGCCCCACTTCCCCCAGCAAATAGAGGCGCAAGCCATTGGCCGCCTGGTCATTGCGCGAGCGACCCGCGCGCAGCTTAGCACCGGTTGGCCCGAGCCGCTCGACCAGCACCCGCTCGATAAAGGTGTGGATGTCTTCGTCGCGCGGCTCCGGCGCGAGCGCACCGGCCAAGAACTCGGCGCGAATGGCTTCGAGCCCTGCGATGATCGCCTGGTGTTCGGCGCCCGTGAGCAGGCCAACATCCCGCAGCGCCTCGGCGTGCGCGATGCCGCCGGCGATATCCTGCGGGATCAGGCGGGCGTGGACACCAGCGTGGCTGGAGAGCTGCATCAGCGCCGGATCCGGCGCTTTGCGGAACCGCCCACCCCACAGTGTTGATCGCTCGTTCATGCCCATCCCCCTCGCCACCAGCATTGGCCTTGACGAGCCGGCTCGCAAACGAAACGATCTCAAGGGGGTAGTCGGAAATGGAATGGCCCGTTCATGCCGCGTGAGCCGTCAACCGTGTCGCTCAAGGTGTTTTTGGAAGCTGCACGGCTTGGCTCGACCACGCAGGCCTCCGACGCCGTTGGCCTGACACAAAGTGCCGTCTCCAAGCAGATCAAGCTGTTGGAAGACGTGCTGGGCACCACGCTGTTCGAGCGCACGCCCCAGGGCCTGACGCTCACCGAACAGGGCATGATCTTCCGCCCCTATGCTGAATCCGCACTCGAACAAATCGCCCGCGGCCGCCGGCGCCTCGCCGAACGCCAGGGCCAGCGCCGGCCGGTGCGCCTGCATATGCTGGCGATCGTGGGCGAGCGCTGGCTGATGGCGCGTTTTCCCGCCTTCAATACCGCACACCCAGACATCGACGTGCAGTTCACCCACTACGTCTCCGAACACGAAAGCGAGGAACCGGACCTCGACATCCGCCACGGCGACGGACGCTGGGCCGGCCAGAGTGCGAACTATCTGTTTGGCCGGGAAATGACCCTCGCAGCATCCCCAGCCCTGCTCGACCGGTTCGGCGGCAGGTTGGCCGCAGCCGATGTCCAGCGCCTGACCCTGCTGCAGCATTTTCAGATGCCAACCTACTGGGCCGAGTTCACCGAAGCCCATGATCTGCGCGGGGCAGTGCCGGCGCACACAATCCGCTACGGCTACATGTCCGTGATCGTGAAGGCTGCCGTCGCGGGCCTTGGCCTCGCGCTGATGCCGCGCTGCTTCATCCGCGAGGAAGTGGCCTCAGGCGATCTCACCGAACTGCCCGCGCTGCGGTTCGAAAGTGCGACGGGCTATTGGCTGACCCGGCCAGACGGCGACGGGCATCGACCGGAGGTCGACGCCCTTCACAGCTGGTTGCTCGCAGAGGCCGCGATCTTCAACCGCGGCTAGCCTAATTCGCCGAACGCACCAGCATGCCAAACAAGTCCCGCGGATCATCGGGATCGGCCAGCAAGTCCAGATCCTGCGAAAACTCCCCGTCATTCAGCTTGCGGCGCACATAGCGCAGGGCCGAAAAATCCTCGGTCGCAAAGCCGACGCTGTCGAACAAGGTGATGTCGCGCGCGCTCTTGCGACCCATCGCTTCACCGGCAATGACGCGCCAGAGTTCGGTCACCGCGTGATCCGCTTGCAGCTGCTGGATTTCGCCTTCGATGCGGGTTTGCGGTTCGTATTCGACGAAGATGTCGGAGCGCAGCAGGATATCCCGGTGGAGTTCGGTCTTGCCCGGGCAATCGCCGCCAACCGCGTTGAGGTGCTGGCCAGAGCCGACCATGTTGTCGGTCAGGATCGTTGCGTAGCGCTTGTCTGCCGTCACCGTGGTGATGATATCAGCCCCCTCAACGGCGGCTTCGGCGCTGGCCGCTGTGATGATGTCGAAACCATAGCGGCTGAGGTTCGACCGGCACTTCGCCGTCGCGGCCGGGTCTATGTCGTAGAGGCTGAGGCGGTTAACGCCCAAGAGCGCGCGGACCGCGAGTGCCTGGAATTCGGCTTGCGCGCCGTTGCCGATGATCGCCATCGAGGCAACGTCGGGCCGCGCGAGGTGGCGGGCGGCTACGGCCGAGGTGGCGGCCGTGCGCAGCGCCGTCAGCAAGGTCATTTCCGACAGCAGCACCGGGTAGCCGGTGCCAACATCCGCCAGCATGCCGAAGGCGGTGACGGTCTGGCGGCCACCGGCGGTGTTGTTCGGGTGGCCGTTCACATACTTGAAGCCATAGGTGCCGCCATCGCTGGTCGGCATCAGTTCGATCACTCCCTCGACACTGTGGGAGGCGACGCGCGGCGTTTTGTCGAACGCGGGCCAGCGGCGGAAATCGGCTTCGATTTCGGCTGCCAGTTCGGCGAGGAACACCTCCACGCCAACGGCATTCACCAGCCGCATCATGTTGGCAACACTGACAAACGGCACCAGCGCGAACGGACCCGGCGCGGCAGACTTCGGGTGAATGCTCTGCATCATAGCGTGCTCCTCGTTGGGCGATCGAGAACGCGCCGGCCCATCAGGCTGGCGGCGAGGTCGGACATCAGGATCGCGGTGCGGCCGCGCACATCCAGAAACGGGTTGAGTTCGGAGAGATCCAGGCTGGTGACCAGGCCGCTGTCGCACAGCATTTCCATGATCAGGTGCGCTTCCCGGAAGGTCGCCCCGCCCGGCACCGTGGTGCCGACACCGGGGGCGATTTCGGGATCGAGGAAATCCACATCGATGCTGACGTGGAAGTGGCCACCGGCCGCGCGCACCCGATCGATGAACGCGCGCACCAGCGGGGTCACACCATTCTCATCAATCGCGCGCATGTCGTGCACGGTGATCGGACGGGCTGCAACGAACACGCGCTCAGCCGGATCGACGCTGCGCATGCCCATCAAGCAGATGTTGGCCGGATCGACCGGGTAGTGGAGCGGCGGGAACGCATCCTTGAAGGACGGATCACCGACGGCGTAGGCGATCGGCACGCCGT
>JAAFHH010000023.1 GCA_013297545.1 Alphaproteobacteria bacterium | reverse complement strand
TCCAGACGGGTGCGGTTTGCCGCAGTGACTTCAATGGTGACGCCGGTTCGCATACCCGAGACTCGCACCCAACGGCTCGCCGAGGGAATCCCAATTCGGACTCGGGTGTTAGATTTTTACCACTAGCCAGTCACTGCACTGGTCGGCAAGCTGACACCAGGAGGGACCTGATGACTGGGATCGCGCTGATTGGCTGGGGCGGTATCGCCCAGGCGGTGGCGGAGGTGTTTGCCCGGCACAGCCGGCTGGCGGAGCTTTCGGCCGTGCTGGTGCGCCCGGGCCGGTTGGCCGCGATCCCGACAGTCGCGACGATCGAAGACCTGTTGGCGCGCCGCCCGCGCCTGGTGGTGGAAACCGCCGGCCAAGCCGCCGTGGCGGAGTTTGGCCCGGCGGTGCTGGCGGCGGGTGTCGACTTCATGGCGGTTTCGGTTGGTGCGTTGGCGGATGCAGACCTCCATGCCCGGCTCGAAGCGGCGGCGCGGGGCGGTGGGGCGCGCCTCATCCTGCCGGCGGGGGCGATTGGCGGCATCGATGCGCTGTCTGCGATGGCGCTGGCTGGCCTCAGCCGTGTTGTCTATCGCTCGCGCAAGCCGCCGGCCGCGTGGCGCGGCTCGCCCGCCGAAGCGCTGGTTGACTTGGATCAACTGCAGCACGCGGCCTGCTTTTACCGCGGCACGGCGCGGGCTGCGGCGCGTGACTATCCGAAGAACGCCAATGTCGCCGCAACCGTGGCACTGGCCGGCCTCGGCTTCGAGGCGACCGAGGTCGAGCTGATCGCGGACCCGGCGGCCCCCGGCAACTGCCATGAGATCACGGCTGAGGGTGTCAGTGGGACGATGACCATCCAGCTGACCGGGGTACCATCGGCGAGCAATCCGAAAACCTCGATGCTGACCGCGCTCAGTGTGGCGCGGGCGCTGTTGGCACTCGACGGGCCGGTGGTGGTATAGCGTGGGTTCTGCGTTGCGAGCCTGCAGCGCGAAATCGCAGCAGGGGTGACGCGATGTTTGGTGCTGATGTGCTGTTCTCAGCGCTCCATGCAGTGGTCTTTGGTGACCGGCAACACGTGAAATCTTTGAAAAAGCTGCTTGATGAACCGGATGCAGAGCAGATTTTAGCAAAACTCAAGAGTGACTATCGGAATGATTACAAGTTTTCGTGGCGATATCTTGATCAGTTATCGCAAAGAATTGATGAAATCAATAATCACAATGTGTTTTGTCCATTCGCCGCAAAGCGTAATCAGCTCTATCTAAACTTGCTGTCCACAGTTTTGGTAAAGGTGAACCTCGAAGGAGCGCGCGTTCTGGATTTTGGTTGTGGCAAGGATGCCCCGTTTTCGTTGGCGGCTATTTTGCTCGCGAACGGGGCGTCACGGGCGTTTGCGATCGATGTTGTCGATGCAGATCTGCCTATGGCCTGCCGTGCGCTGTCTCGAGCGGCCACAGATATGGTTGTGCGCCCCGCTGAGTGGCGGCTCTCCTCGCGCTCGGCCGCGGATATTCGCGCCCGCGCACTCGCGTTTGACGTCTTTGACGTCACGCCTACCACGGTCATGCCGGCGCTCGCAGCGATGGGGTTGACCCACTCGGTCGGGTCGCTGGAGGCGTGCGCAGACTTGGCACCGATCGATCTTGTCATGTCGGTGAGTGTGCTCGAACACGTGATGGACTTGCCGGCAGTGGTCGCCACGTTTGCTCGTGTCGTCCGGCCTGGCGGATACATGTGCCATACCGTCGATTTCTCGCACCATGGCACGATGTTCGCAGCCCATGAGCATCAGTGGCAGCACTTGACTGACGAGACGCTGCGCTACGGCGTCAACCGCCATCGCCTCTCTGACATGGTTCGACTGTTTGCGGCTGTCGGCTTTGATGTTGAGATCGAGCGACACATCGTTGTGCCGCCAGATGCCGCTGTTCGCGCATCCTTATTGCCGCAGTTTCGCGACGCGTCGGACGATGACCTCGCGACCTTGCAGGCGACATTGGTGTGCCGGGCGCCATGCTGACTCCGACAGGCTGCTAGGCGCCGACAGTACCAGGACTGTTCAAACGGTCGGCAAACCGTCGCGGCAGAAACGCCGCGTTGCACATATTCGCGATGTAGGTTTGGTTGTGGCGCAACCGGACCACCGCTGCATCCCCTGGCTCCGGCTTGACAAAAATCAGGTTCAACACCGAGCGAGCGAACCCGAGCGGCTTAGCCACGGGCTTGTCCACGAAGTATTCCATAAGAACGCGCTCTTCCGGTGTGGGCGGCCACCACTGCATGGTCGGGTATTCGTAGCCATCTGCGAGCATGACGGTTTCCAGCTGGTCGGTTCCGAACGCCAGTTCGAAATCATGAAAGCTCAAACCAACGCCCCAACGACAGATTGCGTCTTCCACAGTGGCACGTTCGAGTTGCGCGCCGCGTTGAATGGCTTCGACGAACAAACCGCGCGGCGACCTATTCACATAGCGTAGCTTCACATCTGTCGACAGTAAGTGAAAGAACGGTATTTGAGCTGTGTGATAGTCAAAATAGGTCAGTCGGTTTGGGGTTTCAGCAATGACCATGACGTTGCCGGGTCGCATGAGCAGCCAGATTTCAGCTAGAAATTCTGCCCGCTCGTGTTCCGTCATGTGTTCGAGGACTGCAATCACGGCGACAATGTCAATACCGTCGGGAAAATCCTGCCGCAGTCGCGCGATCATCGCCTTGGGTTCGACGTGATGCACTGCCGCATTGGCAGCACCTAGGAGACGCAGACGGTCGTTCGCGACTTGCGTTGCGCCCGGATCAATCTCGTAGCCAACGACACGCCCAGCAGTACGGGCAAAGGCGAATGTGCTGCTGCCGGTTCCAGCACCAATATCGACAACGGTCTTTCCGGCAAAATTTTGCCTCAATCCAACCCAAGGAATAAGATGGCGTTCGAAGACAATCTGCCGACGGCACAAGTGTTCTAGTACATCATGCTGCATCCCTTCATTGGCAAGAATATCATCACTACGATAGTAATGTTTCAGAAGGCTATCAAGAAGTGCCTCTGCCTGCAGCGGCTCGAATGCTGGTGAAATAACCCCAGCGTGCTTTAGCGCAAATTCTGCCGACGTGGCCACGCAGCGATCCTTTCCGATCGGTCAAAACCGTGGCCCGAGGACTGGCCGCCGCGATGGTATTTCCGTGCCCAGCAGCAGACAAGGCTGTTCTCAGTGTGGTGTGAGTTTACATCTCAAACCGATTGGCATAGCGTCCATGCGGACGTGATCCTGCGCGGTTAAGCTCGGCGTGCCATTGGTGACTGCTTGGCTGCGCCACATGACGCGAGGCAGCGGTGCCAGTTTTTATCCATATCGGCTACCACAAGACCGGCACGACAGCGATACAACAGGTGTTGTCACGCAATCGCCAGATGCTGTTCGAAAACAAGATTGTCTACCCCGAAGGAATGAGCAGCTGGCCTGGTCATCCCGAGCTGGCTTGGGTGTTCGCATCGGAACCGTGGCCATGGCAAGATCAGGAGTATGATGCGGATACAGTGCGCGCATATTATCGATCCCTGATGCAGAATGCAATTGCAACACGTCAAACATTGATTCTCTCCTCTGAAGAAATCAATCGGATGGAATTTGATTTGGTAGCCTTTAATGCATTTTGCCAATTCATTGCGCCATTCAATCCAACCATCATCGGATATCATCGTGATCCGCTTGCATTTCTGCTCTCTCGCTATCGGCACGAGATTCAAAATGGCAGTGAGATTCGAACACTTCGGGAGTTTCTTTGTTCATTCGACAACTTGCAGACTGCGGCCTTTTTCTATCGTGCTATGAAGTGGCGGCAAAGTTTTCCGAGTAATAGTGTCTTCCGCAGTTACGAGGCAACGCGTGAAGTTTATGGCTCAGTCGTCCCAGATTTCTTGGAAGCGATCGGCTGCACACTGCCAATGTCTGATCTTTCCGAAGAGTATACGGAACGCAAAATCCATCCGGCATTGCTCGAGGCACGGCGCTTGGTGAATCGCGGCGCTTTGAGTGAGGATGAGCATGGCCGATTGGCGGAGCAGATTTTTGACCTTGGCAGCCAGTTGCCCGGCAGCGACGACACCGCGCTCGATGTCGAATTGTCGGCCGACATTGCTCTGGTTTTGCACACCTTGCGCGAATCAGCAGCCATGTTATGACCGTGAGCCTGTGGCACGACGTCCCAGGCTGGTTGAAGTTCGACCTCTGTTTCGACTAGACTCGACAGCACGCCTGTTCGTCAGGCCGCTCCCTGTACTGGCCAGGACTAGATACGATGATCCCCTTAATGCTCGCCGAGGATCTTAATCGCTTCTATAGCCGTCACTATCCGCAGTTACTACCTCTGTCTTTGGTCGCGTCTGTAGAACTTGCACCCGGAAGCCGGGCGCCAAGTGCTGCTGATGCCTATCTCCTGATCCGCCACGCCGATGCTATTTCTGATCGCGCCCGCCATTATCTGGATTTCGTCTCCAAATTGATGCCGATCTTCCGGCGGATCGAGATCTGGTACAATCAGAACGTTAAAGCACCTGGTGATCATAAAGACGCGCAAGCCCGCCCCGGCGGCTGGGCTGGGTACGGCATGCTGCCGCTCGCCCTCGCTCTCTACACCGCCATTCAAGACGGCACCGAGGGCGACTATCTGGAGTGTGGCGTGTTCAAGGGTGGCTCGCTCGCGTGCATGAGCCATGTCTGCGCCCTGCTTGGTGTGAAGGCGATCGCCGCCGATACGTTCAATGGTCTGCCGGAGAGTGACGAGACTGGATATTGGCAAAAAGGCCAATTCACCGGGCAGCTTGATGAAGTACAGGCCTATGTTAAGACGATTGGATGCTTTGATGCCGTTGAATGGCGGGTGGGATTATTTGCGGATACCTTGCCCACTCTCAATCGCACCGTGGCGCTGATGTTTTTGGACACCGATCTCTACAGCTCATCGTCTAGCGCTCTCGCTGCGGCCAAGCTTGTGCCGGCAAGCCTGATTGCCTCCGATGGCGTGGGTGCAGAGAACTTCACCGGGGCACGCTTCACACCAACAACCGGGGAAGCCACGGCCATCGGTGATTTCTTTGGGGCAGACAAGCTGGTCGGGCTGTGGACCGGCAACGGCAATATGTCGGTGTTCAAGCGACGCTCGACCGGTGATCGTTTGGCGTACTCAACGGCCTTTACCCATCTGTTATCCTTTGATTCGTTCTTTCCATCCCGCTACACACCCAACGTTGGCAAGCGGCGCGATGCGGCCCAAGCGATTGGGCGTAGTGATGCCACTGAGGCGCGCATTCTTGATCAAGCACTGGCAGAATCGCTCGAGCGGCAGTTCGCGCTGAGCTATCTGGTCGGTGGCTTGGAATGGCGTTTGAGTCAGGCGGCAGGGCCGAAGACTTAAGCCCGCTCGGCGCTGGCGAGCTTCGCCTGCCACTTCAGAAACGCCAGCGCTTGGGGCGTGTGATCTTTGCGCGCCACCACCGGCGGCTGCAGGAAGGATGGCTGGACGTGGGCGCGTGGGGTCGCGGCTCCCTCCACCAGCCCGGCGATTGCGTTGGCGACCACGTCTTGTTCCCAGCTCAAGGTGCGCGTGCGTGCGTGTTCGATGCAGGCGTTGGATCGGTGTTGCCACGCCGCCGGCTGTCCCAGCATCGATATCATGGCCTCAGCAAGAGACGCAGCACCCTGATAGGCCAGGATCGCGCCAGTACCGTCATGATCAAACAGGTTGTTGTACCGATATAGGTCGATTGGAACGGTACCCGCGGCCATCATCTCATAGGGAATCCGCGATGGGTTCGACAGGCTGATACACAAACCAACCTTGCAGCGATTGTAGAGTACATTGAGGTCTTGCAGGTTGGTGATCAATCCGAGGTGTTCGACCTCGAAGTCAAGGTCCGGACTCGCCTCAGAGCCGTAGACGTAGATTTTCACATCCGGCCGTTCGGCTTTGACGCGGCGCAAGGCATCGATGCCAAGCCGCGGCGCGCGGCGTGGTTTTTCTGGCTGATAGAGGAAGCACACTGCGTCTTCCCGCTCAACGAGGGGCAGCGGCCGGTACACCCCGGTATCAACACCGAGACCAGCCGCACTGGCACCGACGTCAAACTGGGTGCCGAGCACGTGGGTCAGCCACCGGCCAATCGTGAAGTGCGTCAAGCCTTGGCAGTAACTGTTCTCTGCCACGACATATTCATCGCTCAGCGGATTGAAGGCCGCTTCAAAATCTTGCACCAAGTACCCTTTGTGGGCGCAGGAATGCTCGGCGACGACCGCGGCTGAATGGGCGATGGTGGCGAGGGCAAAGTCCACCGAAACCGATCGATCCCAACCAACAGCCAACTGCGCCGGCGTTCCTTGCAGGAACTCTTCCACACACCCAAAGCCATCGCCTTCCGATTCGAGATACACGAACAGGCCAAAGCCGATTTGGTGCGCGCGGCGGGCGATGTTGAAAATGGTGCGGTGACCACCAGATCCGCGGATCGGCGCCGGGGCATAGATCGCGAGTCGTGGCGTGGTGTCGTGGCGGCCCTTGGGTTTGCCGCGATAGTGTAGGGGTAAGTCGAACGGCAGCGCATGGCGGGCGTGTTCTGGCAGCGCGTCGTAGAAGGCCTTCACCGCCTCCAGCGCCAACAAGCCTGACCGCCATTGCGAATGGACCAAGCAATCCGTAGCAGCGGCGTGCAGCTGATGGTCGCTCAGACCCGCACACGCCTTCGGCAGGTCCGTGCCGGCAGCCATATCCTTCACCGCCCCGGTGCCAAAGGTTTCGTTGTGGGCCAGGCGGAAGAACCCTTGCGCGATAGCAGACGCCGGGCGGGTCAAGAACTCCAGCACTGCCTGGCGGGCGAGATCGCGAATGTCGGCCGAGACCAGCCCATGGCGGCGAACGTAGTCGCACACCACCGATGCCGCCTCGACAATGCCGGCCTGGAGCGGGCGTGCCGTGCTGAGGATGACATCCTCTTCGCCTGGAAACATGCGCCGCTCGGCAACAATCCGACCAGCTTCGCGCCGATAGCCGATGACGGAGCCGCCAGTGCCATTGAAGATCATCTCGAGGGGTGCGATCTCCTGGCCGATCCAGGACAGAAAATGCGCGTTCTCGTCATGAATCCAGGCGGATTTACTGCTGTTGCGGGGCTGGGCATTGAGGAATTGAAACAGCCCGAGATAGCACCCATGAATGTGCTTTGCCGCCAGCTTGCACAGATTGTCCTGGATTGATCCTCGCCAGCCGATATCAACCAAAACCACGGCTCGTGACTCATCCAAAACCTGTTCTTGGCGCAGGTACTCTGATACCAGGGCGCGCTGCTCGGCACGATGGCGGGTGAGCGCTGTGGCAACGACTGGATCGCTCAACACCGCGCGGACGCGCAAGTCTTGCCAGGGTGCTTCGACCACCTCATCAAGGTCGATCCCCTCGCGCTTGGCGGCGGCTTGTGCCACCGCGTCGTCGAAATTGAGCGACCGGAACACAGCGCGCAAGGATTGCTGACTGTACAGCGTCCACAGGCGCATCAATTCCTTGATACAGTCATCGGTTTCCATCGATGCTGCAAAGGTGGCCAAGCGGCTTACTTCCAGCAGGTGCGATTTCGGGTAGGCGTCGCCGAGAGTGTAGGGGTCCAGGCGCACCACTGTGTCATACAGTTCTTGAAAGAATTGGCCTTCCCTGGTCAGGAAATAGACCCGTTCGACTCCGAAGGTGAGCGCCTGCTCGATGATACTCAGCACGTAGCCGACCGCCAGCGGTGCCAAACCGATGCCGGCGCGGTGCTGTTCGAGCGTGGACAGAGGCCCCGTGCCACTGTGCGCGTGTTGCGCCAGGGCCTGCCGGATGGCGGCGGCGTGGGGTGAGAGCTCGTCGTCGAGATAGGCGGTGAACCGCGCGCGCCGCTGCTCGCGTTGGATCATCGCACTGCGCTGGTCGTAGTGCACCGCAGCGATGCCCAGGCTCTGCGGCATCACCACGTCAACGGCGAGTGTGTCGCCGACATGCAGCATGGCACCGGGTGCGACAGCGAAGTCTGCCAAAACGCGGCGAAACAGATCGCCGGTGCGTTTGGACTTGAAGAAGTCGCTTGAGCTGTAGCCACCGGCAAACAGCGTGTCTAGGCCTTGAGAGGCAAGTAGGCGCCGAATGTAAGTGCTTTCATAATAAAAATCCGAAACAAAGATCGTTGTTGGTAGTTTTGTCTGTTCGACGAACGCCTTAAAGCTTGGATCCGTGTGAATACTGCGGCTTTCTGCTTTGAATTCATGTGCAAGAACTTCTGCTGTAATGCGCTCCAATTGCTCAGCGGGTAGGCTGGGCTCGAGCACACTCTGCAACCACCGTGGCGCGACCGCGGCGAAGCGATACTCGAAGTCATGTTTTGGCGAATGCTGGTTCTCGGCGGCGATCCGCGAACGAAACAGGCTTCGAGCCGATCGATAGGCGGCGCGCAAGTTCCAATAGTAGCGCAACACCAAGAACCGGCAGGTCTGTAGTTTGATCTCATCTGGATAACAGTCGCGTCGCAGCACGGTATCCCAGATATCCAAAGATAAAAGCTCGACACTGGCCAGATCCGACTGAGAGATTGGAAACACGGATTCGCTCAAGACATCGGGATTTTCATCGCCGATATTCTTCATGCGATCGCGCAGGGCCTGAAATTCCCGCAAACCGTCTGCGCCGGCTTGGCCATATTCTTCGGCTGTACGCGCAAGACCAAGCTCGGCGCCCATGGTAACGAAGTGCGTCAGCGGGTCAACGCCGTCGGCCAGCAAACCGGCGTAGGTTCGAGCATACCAATCGCTGTCAAAGTCCGGATTCGGCCGCACGCCGGCACCAGTCGTTCTGGAAAGGTAATGGATGAGCGGGTTGGCTTCAGCAGCAAGCAAGGCCGCATAAGTTGTTTTATACCAAATCAAATGAAACATAGGGTGTGGATCGCGACCTTCGCGAAAACCATGATGGGCGAAGTGATAGAGCGGCGGCATATCGGCGGCGGCGACATCTGGATTGTTGTCCAGATAAAACCGCGTCGAGAACAGCGGATGCGGATCGAACGATCGCCGCCAACCGTCTTTCAAATAGTCATTGAGGGCGGAAATCTTACTATCCCAAGTACGTCCAGTTTGATGCTGATACCAGTTTAGGTCAAAGAGCATCTTCATCTGGCTTTGGATGGCTGATGTGAGCGCTTTGTTTGGGTCTACCATCGTGCCTATCCCAGCCCCGCAGAAGATCTCGCCCCACTTGGGTGCACTCTCCGCGGCTGGAGTGTCGCCGCGCCAGTCAGCGCCGCGCAAGTCTCAACCGCGCTCCTCATAGCCAAACGCCGCCAACGCCGGGCCGAGTGCCGCCGTCGCCAGCGCCTGCAGCTCCGGGTCCAAGTCCCGCCGCCAGCGACCCATGCTGTCGTCCACGCTCGGGCTGGTGCGGTGGAAGTGCATCAACGAGGCTGCCTCAGGCCCTGCCGTTGCCGCCCAGTCGGCGAATGGTGCCATCTCAAGGGCCGCGCAGATCTGGTTCAGGGCGGCCTCGGGTGTTGTCATCAACGCTTCATAGCGCACGGTGATAGCGCGCGCACCGAGGCTAGCCGAGAGCGTGACCAACGCGTCGGCTTGCCGGGCGAGGTAAGCCACGTAGTCGGCATCACTCGCCACCGTATCGCGGCCAAAATCGAGCGAGCCGCGCTTGGCGTTGAACGCGAACACGGAGGCCAATACATCGCGGAAATCCCGCACCAGCACGATCACTTTACCGGCACCGTACCAGCGCTCCATCCGTTGCAGCACGGCCAGACTGCACGGCGCCTTCTCGATAAAGAACTGCACCGCGCGCTTGTCGGTGACGGCGGCATTGGCCTGGTACAGCTCTTCGGTCGCGGCGAGCGATCTGCCCATGCGGCGGTACGCACCGCTGCGCATTGCTGCCGTCGCCGCTTTGGCGTTGAGTTGGCCGTGGCGCTCCTCAAACGGGTAGGTGGGATCGCACACCAGGGCTGGGTGCTGATTGAGCGCGTGCATCAGCCAGGTCGACCCGGAGCGGCCGAGGCTCACCACCATCAGCGGGTTGAGGCGGATCTGCGCGGGTGCCAAGCGGGGCCGGCGGCGGCCACGTATTTGGCACACCGGGTGCAGCCCGCCGTCGCTGGTCTCGATCTCCACCGTCACGGTGAAGTGCGCCGGCAGGTCGACAACGCTGATCACGGCGCCAAGCTGGAGGTGGCATTGGCCAAAAGCATCGGTGCTGCAGACCGCTGGTTGACGCAGCCGCGGGCCATCGTGAACCGCGACACGCACCGCGGCCGGGCAGGCAAAGGCGCCGACCACCTCCCCTGCAATATCCAGACTCAGGCTGGGCAGCGGCTGCTTCGGCCAAGGCTTGGTGATCTCGACCCGGGCGAGCGTGTGGGTCCAGGTCGTGGTGACCGCGTCGATGGCAAGCCAGCCGCCGCTCATGGCGCCGTGTAAGCCTCCTGGTAGGCATCCGCGCAGGTTGCCATGCTGTGGGCGGCCGGCACTTGTGCGCCGATCGTGGTGGCGCGGCTCGGATCGGCCGCCAGCGCCAGGATTGCATCGGCCCAGGCCGCCGGGTCGCCGGGTGCCACGTGGTGGCCATAGACCCCGTCGATCACCCGCTCCGCCATGCCGCCGATGCCGGAACACAGCACCGGGCGCCGGCAGTGGAAGGCTTCTTGGATCACCAACGGATCGTTCTCGTACCAGATCGACGGCACTGCCACCCAGTCGACGCCCGCGATGCGCCGGTAGACATCGTCTGGCGCATAGGTACCCGCGATCTGGACGTGTGGCCCGAGCCGCTCAACGTCGGCCGCGATGGCGCTTTGCAGGCTGCTCGGCGCGAATTGGGTGGAGCCGTGGATCTGCACGCTCACCGGTGCGGCACCGCGCGCGATTGCTGCGGCTAAGCCTTGCAGCAGCACGGGCACGCCCTTGCGCTCCACTACATTGCCGAAAAAGCCGATGCGCAGCGGCCGGTCTGGGGTCGGCTGGGGTGGTGCTGGTCGTGGTACGGCAGCTGAGGCGGGATGGCCATTCTGGATCACCCGCAACCGCGCCGTTGGCAGACCCCAGCCGCGCAGCTGTGCGGCCAAAAACGCGCTCGGGGCGACGAACTGGTCGATCAACTCGAACGCCGCCCGGATGGTCAAGTCGCGCAAGCGCAGCGCCACCAGGGTGGCGTCCGGCCGGCATTGCAGGCAGCGGCCAGGGGTGGAGCGCGCACACAGCGTGCCGTCGGTCCGCTTCAGCGAACCTTCGTTGGCGCACAGGGCGTAGTAGTCGTGCAAGGTCAGCACCAGTTTTGCCGCTGGCAGCACCCGGCGCGCGACCGCGATCGCCTCGATCCCGAACATCAACAGGTGGTGGAAGTGCACGACATCTGGGCGCAGGTCGCTCAGCACGCGTTCGAATTCGGCCAGGAACCCGAAGTTTTTCTGACTGAGTGCCAGCAGATCGAAATCGCCGCCGGTCATGACGAAGTCGGCGGCTTCGCTCGGCGGTGTGATCAAGGCAGTACCGCCATTGATCTGCCGGTAGCGCGGTGGTGCGGCGGCCAGGAACTGTGTTTGCCAGCCGACCGACGCTTGATGGCGCGCGAGTGCTTGCGCGAACAGCTCGGTGCCGCCGGCTTGAAAGTCGGGATGCCCGTGGGCGATGTGCAGCACCTTCACGCCGGCACCTCGCTTGAGAAATCGGCCATCAAGCGTTCGATGGCGTGGCCCCAGATCTGCGTTTGCCGCCAGCCGTTGTACCGCCCGGCCGCGGTTTCCGTGTAGCCCGTGTGATGGCGCATGGAGCTACGCTCGATGTGGAACAAAGTCTCGCCCGAGTCGTAGTGAATACTGAACCCCTCGGCGCGCAGGCGCAGGCACAAGTCGCTGTCCTCAAAGTCACCGATCACGTAGCCGGTGTTGAAACCGCCCAGGCGGCGAAACAGCTGCCGGTCGATCATCAAGCACGCGCCGGTGACGCCAGGGACTGCGCGCGCCTGTTGGGCGGCCGGAAACGCCGCTGGATAGCCCTTGTGGTAGTGCTTGTTGATCCACCAGGGCAGGCGTTCGCGCGCAAAGAACAAGCCCGCATGCTGCAAGGACCCATCGGCGTAGAGCAGTTTTGGCCCCGAGGCGCCGATGCGGTCGTGCTGACGGTGGCGCTGCCACCAGCGGCTGATCCAGCCACGGGACGTCGGCACCACATCCGAATTCATCAGCACCAGACCCGTGCCGCGCGCCAGCGCAGCACCATGGTTGTTGGCAAGCCCGTAGCCGCCATTGCACGACAGCACGATCAGCCGGCACGCCACCCCCAGCGCTTGGGTGAGGCCGTCCAGCAGCTGTTCGACCACCAGGCGGTCCTTCGGCTGATCCAGCACGTAGAGCAGCTCAACTGCAGGCGCATCGGGGTCAACCGCAAACGCCATCAGCTGCGCGCGCAAGAAGCTGTAGTCGTGGTAGAGCGGCACGATGATGCTGACCACGGGCTCAGCCGGCGGAGTGCCGAACACCATCTCGTCCGCGACGGTCACCAGGGGCACGAAAGCGGCTTGCCAGTGCGCCAGCGCCGGCCCGAACAGGGTTGCCAGCGCAACCTCCGTCCAGGCCACAGGCGGTGCGGCCGCCAGGATCGCGGCGCGCGCAAGCTCGGGCGTGGTCGGGGCCAGCGGCGACAACAGGGTCAGCAGCTGGCCGTTTGGTGCGGTGAACTGCCCGCGGACTTGGGTGCAGATCCCGGCCATCTCGCCTGGGATCGATACCAGCGCTGCGACCTCTGGGCGGTCCGGCGCCAGGCGCTGCAGCGGGCTTGCGATCGGCGTGCCGGTTGGCGGCATGATCGCCAGCTGTGCTGGATCCAGGAGTGGATCGAGCCGCCCGACCACCAACAGCGCGTCGCCCACTGGCAAGGCGAGGTCGAGGGCGGCGATCACCCGCTCGCCCAGCTGTTCAATGCGGGCGGGCAGGGCGCGGCGGGCTTGGCAGTCGCGCACCAGGCTTGCGATCACGGCACTTTCGGTGCGCACCGCCAACCGGCCAAGCGCTTCGCGCTGGCGGATGTGCTGGACTGCGTCGAGCGTGCTCAGATGATCGAGCAAGGCCGATGAGGCTGCCGCCAGCGGGAGCGCCCCGCCCGCACCCTCGCGACCAATCAGCACGACGTCGTGCGCCCCCTGCGGTAGGTCAGCGACGACAAAGTACCCGCCAGTGCTGAGCGCGCCGGTTTCAATCGCGGCGGCCCACCGGCCGGGGCTGCCAAGGCGCAGCTGATCCGGCAGATGATCGAGCTCGACATACAGCACCCCCGAGGCCCGCAGCACCTGCCGCACCCCGTCTGCCGGCGCGAACGGTGGCCAATTGCCAAGGGCGAGCAGCGGTTGGCGCCGGCTGTTGAGCGACGCATGCGCCAGCGCCATCGGTACGCGCGGGTGCTGCAACCAGGGTGCGCTCGTCGCAACAGCCGTGTCCGCGAACTGCAGGGCCAGCACCTGGTCCTGCAGGCGGACCTGGAGGGCGGTCACTTCCGTCACCGTTGCCGGTAGTGGCACGATCATCAGGGCTGCCCCCTCGCTCAACGCATAGGCGTCAATGCGCGGATCAGCCAGGGTACTGGTCACGGTGCTGGCGAGTGCGGGATCAGCCAGCAGCACCGCACCATGGCCCGCGTCCAGCCGCACGATCGGATGGCGCAGCACGCCCGCGGATTGGTCAGGTGCGCGCGCACTGGTCACGGTGGTCTCCACCTCTGGGGCACTCACCGCGCCCGCGCGATGATTGGATCGGCATCGAGCGGGCGGGTCGCCGTCTGGCCGCGGATCAGCTGATCGTGGAGCGGCAGGCACACCCGCGCAAGATCGTAACGCTGGCGCACCCGCTCTCGTCCGGCGAGCCCGAGGCGGTGGCCGAACGCTCGGTCGCCCAGCAGCCGCAGCACTTGGGCTGCCAGCTCCTGCGGATTGCCGGTGGCGAAGGTGAGGCCGGTTGCCTCGGGGGTGATCGCCTCCAGCACCGGATCGGTTGCCATCGCCACCACCGGCGCGCCGGCAGCCATCGCCTCCAGGATCGACCAGGACAGCACGAACGGCAGGCTTGCGTAGATGTGTGCACGACTGAGGCGAAACAGCGCCAGCAGATCCGCGTGTGGCAGAAAGGGGGCCACCACCAGGCGCGAGCGGTCGATTGCGGGCGTGATGCCGGCCAAGAGATGGACGACCCAATCGCCGCCTGGGGCCGCCGGGCCATATTCCTGCCCGGTGCTGCCGACCAGCACCATGCGCGCATCGGGTCGCGCTGCCAGGATCGCCGGCAGGCTGCGCAGCACCAGGTGCAGCCCGCGCAGCGGCTCGAGCGCGCGCGAGGCGAAGGTGACCAACGGCTCGCCCGGCTGCAGCACGACGCCGGTCGGTAAAGTCAGCGCTTGGGGCGGGCCGGGGCGGATCGCATCGGTGTCGATGCCATCGTGGATCACCTGGATGCGCGGCTGCAGCAGGCTCGGGAACAGCCGGTGCTGCCAGTGCATCGGTGTGACGGCGGCATCCG
>JAAFHH010000229.1:1381-5642 GCA_013297545.1 Alphaproteobacteria bacterium | reverse complement strand
CCGGGTCAGGAACATCTTCATCTGGGTGGGCGTTGTGTTCTGTGCCTCGTCCAGGATGATGTAGGCATTCGCCAATGTGCGGCCGCGCATGAAGGCGAGCGGGGCGATTTCAATCGCACCGGTCGTCAGGTTCCGGGCGACCACGTCGGCCGGCATCATGTCATAGAGCGCGTCGTAGAGCGGGCGCAGGTAGGGATCGATCTTTTCGCGCAAATCACCCGGCAGGAAGCCAAGCCGCTCACCCGCCTCGACCGCTGGCCGCGACAGGATGATCCGGGTCACCTTGCCAGCGTTCAGCAAGGCGACCGCTTGCGCCACCGCGATGTAGGTTTTGCCGGTCCCCGCCGGGCCTAAGCCAAACACCAGCTCGTGCTGTTTGAGCGCGCGGATGTATTCGATCTGCGTGGGCGAGCGTGGCTTGATCACCTTCAGTTTGGTGCGGATCGACAAGCCGTCCTCACTGGAGGCTTCTTCCGGCACCTCGGCCATGCGCACGGCACTGTCGACCTCACCCTGGTCGATATCGCGGCCTTTGCGCGCGGCTTTGTAGAGTCTCTCGATCGCGACTTTGGCAATGTTGGGATTCTCACCAGGGCCGCGGATTTCAATCTGGCCGCCCCGTGAGCGGATCGACACGCCAAGCAGCTGTTCGATCCGGGCAATGTTGCAATCATGTTCGCCGAACAGGATTGGCAGGACACTGTTGTCGCTGATTTCTAAGAGCACTCCGTCGACCTCCCCAGGTGGTGTTGGCGGGACTACAGGCTGGCTCAAGCGGCGACCCCTTGTCGTTCAGCGGGGTCAACCGTGACAACACGGCCGGCGAGGCTATGGCTCGCGGCCGCGACCACGTCGACTGCGACAACCTGGCCGATGAGCCGGGGCGGTGCGTCGACATGAATGGTTTGGAAGTGTGGTGTGCGGCCGATCAGCTGGCCCGGGTGCCGGCCCAGCTTTTCGAACAGCACGGGCTGGCGCGTGCCAACACTCGCTTGGTTGGCGGCCGTCATCTGATCGGCCAGCAGGGCCTGCAGCTCTTGCAAGCGCTGGTCGGCCACGGCTTCGGGCACTTTGTCGGTCAAGAGTGCCGCCGGCGTGCCAGGGCGCGCGCTGTACTTGAAGGAATAGGACTGGGCGAAGCCGATCTCCCGGATCAGATCCAGGGTCGCTTGGTGATCGGCATCGGTCTCGCCCGGGTGCCCGGCGATGAAGTCGGAGGACAGCAGCAGGTCCGGGCGCGCGGCCCGCAGCCGGTCAACCACGCGCCGGTAGTCATCGACGCTGTGCCGGCGGTTCATCGCCTGCAGCAGCTGGTCCGACCCGGTTTGCACCGGTAGATGCAGGAACGGCATCACGGCTGGCACGTCGCGGTGGGCGGCGACCAACGCGTCATCGACATCGCGCGGGTGGGAGGTGGTGTAGCGCAGCCGCACCAGCCCCGGGATTTCCGCCAACCGCACCAGCAGCTGGCCGAGGCCCCAGACCCCGCCATCGCCCACGCCGTGGTAGGCGTTGACGTTCTGGCCGAGCAGGGTGAGTTCACGCGCCCCTAAGCTCACCAAGTGTTCGGCTTCCGCCACCACGGCCGCGACGGGCCGGGAGAATTCGGCACCGCGGGTGTAGGGCACGACGCAGAACGAACAGAACTTGTCGCAGCCCTCTTGGATGGTCAGGAACGCGCTGACTGCTTGAGCGTCCGTGGTGCGGGGCAGCACGTCGAATTTGGCTTCGACGGGAAAGTCGGTGTCGAGCACGCCGCCGGCCGCGCGCGTTGCCTCCGCCACCAGCTGCGGCAGCCGATGATAGGCCTGCGGGCCGACCACGATGTCGACGTAGGGGGCGCGCACCAGGATCTCTTCACCTTCGGCCTGCGCCACACAACCAGCAACCGCCAGAATCGCCCCTTGCGGGCGCGCCTTCAATGGCTTCAGCCGGCCGAGGTCGGAGAACACCTTCTCGGTCGCTTTCTCGCGGATATGGCAGGTGTTGATCACCACCATGTCGGCCTGATCGGCTGTATCCACCAGCTGATAGCCCAATGGTGCCAGCACGTCGGCCATGCGGGCACTGTCATAGACATTCATCTGGCAGCCGTAGGTCTTGATGAAGAGGGCTTTTTTGGTCACGAAACCTCCGCCGATCCGAGCCGCGGTGCGGTTTGGCAAGACATCAGGCGGAGAGGACAAAGCCGATCTATCACGCCGCATAGGCTACACGGGTTGTATGACAGTCGCAAGGCGCCCCCCTACCGCACATCGCTCGGACGGCCGGAAATCAAGCCTTCGAACGCCAACCCGATCGCCGTCTCGCAAGACTTCGCCAGCGCTTTGCGACCGCCGGATTCGGCAATGGTGCGGACTGGCGCGAAGTGCACTTCGACCGTAATCACCCCCATGCCGAGCAGCCGCCACAGGTGCGGCCCCAAATCCATATCGCCGTACCAGGCGATCATCGGCCGGTACGCCCGCCCGATCGGCATACCGTCCAGGCGGGTGTAGGCCAGCGCAATCGGCTGAACGGGCAGGGATTGGCCGCCCGATTCGGCGACTGCGAACAAAGCGCTCTTGAACGGCAGCACGCGGTTGCCGTCGTTGGTCGTGCCTTCTGGGAACAGCACCAACGTGCCGCCGGCCTTCAAGCGATCGGCAATCGCATCGCGCTGGGCGCCGGCATCGGTGCGCCGGGTGCGATCAACGAACACTGTGCGCTGCAGCTTTGCCAGTAAGCCGAAGCCCGGCCAGGTCGCCACCTCGCGCTTGGCGATGAAAGTGAGCGGCATCAAGGAGCCGAGCACCAGGATATCCATGTAGGAGGTGTGATTGCACACCAACAGCGCTGGCTGGGTACGGCACGGTGTGCCGGTGACCTTGACCTTGACGCCGATCAGCTTCAGCACGGTCTTGTGAAACCACGCCGGAAACAGATCCGCCCCGCGCGACCACACGACCAGCAACAGCGCTTGGATCGGGATGCCCACCGCCACCATCACAAAAAAGCCCGCAAGCCTGGACGCCGCCAGCCCGCGGTGCAGCCGTAGCACCGGCTCAACACTCATGCGGCTGGCCCATCCACCGCATCGTTCACCGTGCGGGTGTAGTGCGAGCTGTACTTGGCGGTGATCAGATCGGTTTTCACGATCACGCAGACATCGGTCGTGTTGAACTGATCGTCAACCACCGCCCCATCGCCAACGAACCCGCCGAGGCGCAGATAGCCCTTGATCAAGGGCGGCAGGCCCGCAAACGCGTGCTTCGGGTTCAGGCTGTCGGCCGGGCGCAGATCCATCGCCGCAAAGCGGTCTGCGATCGCCCGCGGCCGCAGTGCAGGTGGTGCGAGGTGGTGGTGGTAGAGGTAGGCCAGCGGCTCCGCCAACGCGTTCAAGTCCGTGCCAGGCAGGCTGGCGCAGCCGAACATGATCTCGATGTTGTAGTGGAACACATAGGCCGCGATGCCGCGCCACAGGATCTGCATGGTCGGCCGGGAGCGGTGTGCCTCGTCAACGCACGACCGGCCGAGCTCCAACACCTCGCCCGGATAGTGCTCCAGGGCTGAAATGTCGTACTCGGCGGCCGAATAGAAGCCGCCTTGGGTGGCGGCCGCACTGCGCCGGATCAGGCGGTAGGTGCCAACCACCCCCTCCGGCCCATCGCCGCGGGTGTGGTCGATCACCAGAAGGTGATCACACACCGGATCATAGGCATCGAAGTCGCGCCCAGAGGCCGCCATCTCCGGCGTCGGCTTGGCGGCCATCTCGTCGTAGAACACTTGGTAGCGCAGGCGCTGGGAGGCCAGCACTTCTTCGTCCGAGCGAGCGAGCCGCACGCCGAGTTCGCCCGAGCGCAATTCCCCATCGAGACCCGGGACCGGCGCGAAGCGGTCGGTCACTGCGCGCCATCCTTTGGCAGCGGCACGACGTAGAGTTCGAGGCGGTGGTCGACCAGCTTGTAGCCAAGCTCGGCCGCGATGCGTTCCTGCAGCGCTTCGATTTCGGCGTTGTGGAATTCGATCACGGCGCCGTTTTCCAGGTCGATCAGGTGATCATGGTGTTCGGCGCGCAGCTGTTCGTAGCGCGCACGGCCATCGCGGAAATCGTGCCGCTCCAGGATGTTGGCTTCTTCGAACAACCGAACCGTGCGGTAGACCGTGGCGATGCTGATGCGCGGATCAATCTCGACCGCGCGTTTGTGCAGCTGTTCGACATCGGGATGGTCCGTCGCATCGGACAGCACGCGCGCGATCACGCGGCGCTGATCGGTCATTT
>JAAFHH010000229.1:0-1371 GCA_013297545.1 Alphaproteobacteria bacterium | reverse complement strand
TTTCAGACCGCGCTGGATGCACAGAGTTTCGAGCGGTGACGCCGTCGGCATGGATCCCGTTTCTGCCGCTCAACCGCGAACGGCGACCGGAGTTTCGGTCGCCGCTGGCATGAAGGCAAGCAGAACGGTGGATCTGGTGCTAGCCGTCGGTGCGGCGAGCACGCGTGCCAAGGCCGATGGTCTTGGCGAGTTGCGAGCGCTGGGCTGCATAGTTCGGCGCAACCATCGGGTAATCCGACGGCAAGTCCCACTTCTCGCGATACTGGTCCGGCGTCATGTTGAAGGCCGTCATCAGATGGCGCTTCAACATCTTCAGCTTCTTGCCGTCTTCCAGGCAGATGATGAATTCGTTGGTGACCGACTTGCGGATCGGCACAGCCGGGACCTGCTTTTCGACCACGGGCGCCTGCGGCGTGCTCAGCCCGTTCAACGAGCGGTACACGGTGTTGATGATCCCCGGCAAACCGCCGACATCGACCTTGTTCTTTGCGACATAAGCCGCAACGATCTTGGTGGTGAGCGTCTGCATCTCGGCGGCGGTGGGCGTGTCGGTCATCTGGTTTGTCCTTATCGTCGCGGGCGTCGACACACATATATGAGGCACCCATGCCCATGACAACAGACAAAATTCGAGATTCGGAAGTGTTTACAGGGATCTGCCATAGTCTCGATCTATCCCACGAACTGTGCCCGATGACATTCGTGCGCACCAAACTGGCACTGGACCGGCTGAGCGCTGATGATCGTTTGGCTGTGCTGCTGGGCAGCGCTGAAGCCGCAGTGAATGTGCCGCGCTCGGCGGTGGAGCAGGGCTACCGGGTGCTTGGCGTTGATCGAATTGGCGCCGATTTGGTGCGCGTGACACTCGGCCCCCGCCCTTAAACTTAAGCGGCGAGGAAGCTCACATGCGCTGAAACGACGCGCCAGCCCTCAGCCGTGCGCATCCAGGTTTGGCTCTGCCGGCCGATCCGGCCGTTGCGCTCAAACTCTGTATTGGCCGTCGCCATGTCGCGCCCGAAGGTCGTGATCACCGTGTTGCGCAAGGTGCGATCGAGACCGGTTGACGGGCGTGCGGCCCGAAACGCCTGGATTTCGGCGTAGCCGTAGAGCGATTCGGTGGCACCGTAGCGGATTGTGTGCGGGCTCACCCAGAACAGCTGGTCGAGCACGGCGACATCATTGGTGACGAGGGCCTGTTCGTAGGCTGCGAACGCGGCCGCTACCTCCGCCAACACATCGGGCAGGTTCAGATCTAATCCTGCCATTGCACCGACACGACGGGGATCGGATCGGTGAAGCCTTTGGCCACGATCTCGCGGGAATTGAAGTACTGCAATGTCTTTTCACCCGCAGCCAAGTCGCGCGTCGCTT
>JAAFHH010000227.1:1439-5645 GCA_013297545.1 Alphaproteobacteria bacterium | reverse complement strand
CCTGGATCTTGTGGGCGAGGGAGGGGCCGGCGAAGTCGATCTGGGCGTGCAGGCGGTCCTTCGGTTGCGGGGTTAGCAGCTGGAGGGGGCCGTGTTCGGTGGCCGGGCGCCAGTGCGGTCGGTGGCCAAGGTCAGCGTCGGCACAGAGTTCGATGCGCCCGCTCGGCGTGCCCAGTGGGTGGCGATCGGGGTCGCGCCGGAACTGATCGAACAGCACAGCAGGCGCTTTTGGGGCGGGCAGGGTGATGTGGCCGGCCTGCCAGAAGGCCTCGAACGTCGGCAACGTGAGCCGGCTTGCGGCGACGAAGCGATCGTAGAGCTTTCGGCACCAGCCGATCTCATCTAACCCCTCGCCGAACGCTGCCCCGTAGCCCAGCCGATCGGCAATCGCTTGGCCGATCGCGAAGTCCGCCCGCGCGTCCCCGACTGGTGGGATCGCTTGGTGCATGGCGATCACCGCCGGATCGCGGGACGACCCGCCGATGTCATTGCGCTCCAGCACTGTCGTGGCGGGTAGCACGATATCGGCGCGCCGGGCCGTCGGGGTCCACCAGGGTTCTTGCACAATGATCGTCTGCGGCTGGCACCAGGCGCGGCCGAAGCGGTTCAAGTCCTGGTGGTGGTGAAACGGGTTGCCGCCGGCCCAGTAGACGAGGTCGACCGCCGGGTAGCGGTGATCCTCGCCGCGCCAGCGGTAGGCCTCGCCGGGGTGCAGCAGCATGTCTGCAATCCGGGCGGCGGGGATCGTGAGGCCGCCTGGGTTCGCCGGCAGTGCGAAGTCGGGGCCGGGGATCGCGAGCCGCGGCTCGCCAGCCCCACCGATCGAGCCATGGCCGAAGCCAAACCCACCGCCGGGCAGGCCGATCTGGCCAAGTGCCGCGGCGAGCGCAATCGCCGCCCAATAGGGCTGCTCGCCCGCCTCCGCCCGCTGCAGGGACCAGGTGAGTGTGATCAGGCTGCGGTGTTGGTACAGCGCCTCCGCCAGATCCTGAATGGTTGCGGCGGGTACACCGGTGACGGCGGCAACCGCCTGGAGCTGATACTGGTCCGTCAGGATCGATGCCCTGAGTTCGGGCCAGCCCGTGGTGTAGCGGGCGAGAAACGCCTCATCCGTCCGTGCCGCCATGATCAGCAGGCGCAGGATGCCCAGCATCAGTGCGGCATCCGTGCCCGGCCGGATCGCGATGTGGTCCGCCCCTTGCGGTGTGTCGCGGCCGATCGGGGTTAGGCTGATCAGGCGGATGCCGGCAGCGTGCGCGCGGTCGAGCCAGCCTGGCAGGCGGTGGGTCAGTGCGCCGCCCGAGGTGACTTGCGCGTTGCGGGTTGGCAGGCCACCGAAGGCGAGGATCAGCTTGGTGTGCTCCAGCACACTCGCCCAATCCGTGCCGACGCCGTTGACTGGTCCGGCGGTGCCAATCACCCGCTGCAGCAAGCCTTCGCCCGCACCCCAGGAATAGTTGGACGATTGGTCGACCGCCCCGCCGCCCAGAAAGCAGAGACGCCGCGCCACACTGCGGGCGTGGTGCAGGCGCCCGGCCGCACTCCAGCCATAGGACCCGCAGAAGATCCCCGCCGCCCCGCGGGCTGCGCGCACGCGGGTCATCTCGTCCCCGACCAGGGCGATGGCGTCGTCCCAACTGACCGCGACGAACGTGTCACTGCCATCGCGCGCACGGTCCCGGCGCTCTAACCAGCCGCGCCGCACAGCGGGTTGTGCGATGCGCAAGCGGGAGTGCACGGCGTCCGGGATGCCAGCCAGGATCGGCGATGGGTTCGGATCGCCCGGGAAGGGTTCGACCCCGACCACCCGGTCGCCGTCGACCAGGGCGGTGAAAGCACCCCAATGGCTGAGAGAGGGCACGCGGCGCATGGCTTCAGTGTTGCCGAAGTCCGGACCCAGCGCCATCATGCTGGCAACCGAAGGGGGTTCTTATGTCCAAGCGTTCCGTCGAAGGCTCGTTCGTCGCGATTGTCACGCCGTTCAACCGTGACGGCTCGGTCGATTTCGCGGCGTTTCAGGAGTTGCTGGCCTGGCAGCAGAGCTGTGGCACGGCGGCCGTGCTGATCATGGGCTCGACGGGTGAAACGTCGCTGCTGAGCCCGGATGAAAAGCGCCGGATCATCGTCGAGACCGCAAAGCTGAAGTCCGGCCAGATGAAGTTCTTCTACGGGGTCACCGGCAACAACACCGACAGCACCATCGCCAATGTGCGCTTCGCCAAGGATGCGGGCGCCGATGGCGCGATCCTGGCGGCCCCCAGCTACATCTGCGCGCCGGAAGACGATATCGAGGCATTCTTCGAAGAAGTGGCGGATGCGAGCGATCTGCCGCTCGGCATCTACAACAACCCGCCGCGGGTGAAGTCGGATCTGCATTGGGATCACCTGCTGCGGCTGTTCCGCCACCCGAACATCCAGATCCACAAGGAATCGACCACGCGGGTTGGCCAAGTGGCGCAGATCCTGGCCGCCCGGCCGGATGTGGCGGTGATGTGCTGCTGTTCACCGAACCTCGGCCTGGTGGTGCCGACCATGGCGCTCGGCGGCCACGGCACGGCGAACATGACGGGCAACTTGGCGCCGAGGGAAATGGTGACGATCTCAACCCCTTGGGACCAGCCCGGCCAAGCGAAAGCGTTTGAGCAGGCCTACCTGCACCTCTTGCCGCTGCTGCATTACTGCTACTCCGCGGTCAATCCGGTTGCGGTGAAAAGCCTGATGCGTGCCCTCGGCCTGCCGGTCGGCGCGCTGCGTCGGCCTTTGCGGGCACTTGAGGGCGAGGCATTGGCTAAGGGCCTGCGGATCATCCAAGATCTGGGCTTGGACCAGCAGTATGGCTGGCGGGTGAATGCTGCCAAGGCTGCCGAGTAGTGGATCTCGGCCTCAGCGGACGGACAGCACTGGTGTGGGGCGCGAGCCGCGGGCTTGGATATGCGTGCGCCGCTGCACTCGCCGCTGAAGGCGTGGCGATTACCATCGCCGCGCGGGGGGCTGCGGGCGTGAAGGCCGCCGCAGACCGTCTTGGCTGCCAGGGGGTCGCGGCCGACATCACCAAGCCGGAGGGCAGGGCGGCAGCGCTGGCCGTGTGCCCCGCCCCCGATATCCTGATCAACAACGCCGCCGGCCCAAAGCCGGGCGACTTTCGCCACTGGCAGCGCGACGATTGGCTGTCCGCGATCGACCACATGATGCTAGGGCCGATCGAGATGATGCGCTTGGTGCTCGATGGCATGCAGAGCCGCGGCTTCGGGCGGATCATCAACATCGTCTCCCGCTCCGTAAAAGCACCACAAGCGGAGCTTGGCCTGTCGAACGGCAGCCGGGCTGGCCTGGTTGGCTTCACGGCAGGCCTCGCGCGCCAGACCATCCAGCATGGTGTGACGATCAACAACCTGCTGCCCGGCCCGTTCGCCACGGACGCCCAGCGTGAGCATGTCGAAGGCTTGGTCGCAGAGACGGGTCGGCCGTTTGAGACGATCTGGGCCGAGCGGGTGGCCGGCAATCCGGCGCGCCGGTTTGGCAAGCCGGAAGAACTCGGCGCCTGGTGCGCCTTCGTGTGCTCCACACACGCGGGCTATGTCACGGGCCAGAACTTGCTGATCGATGGCGGTGACTACCGCGGGACCTTCTAGAGGAGAGCTTTATGTATCGTTGGTTGATCACCCTGTGTGCGGTTGTTCTGGCCCTGCCAGCCTTGGCGCAGACCTACCCGTCGCGACCGATCCGCATGATCGTGCCGTTCCCGCCGGGCGGGGCGGTCGATACCACGGCGCGCCTGGTCTCGGAACGCTTGGCAGCCCAGCTGGGCCAGCCCGTGGTGGTGGAAAACCGCGCCGGGGCCAACGGCACCGTGGGGGCGCGCGCAGTGGCAGACAGCGCGGCCGATGGCTACACGCTGGTCTATTCCGCCTCGATCCACGTGATCAACCCGCTGGTGATGCGCCAGATCCCCTATGACGTCGAGCGCGACTTCACCGCGATCGCCCACGTCGCCCAAGGCCCGCTGTTGTTCGTCGCGCACCCGAGTGTCACCGCCGCCACCTTGACCGAGCTTGCCGCCCAAGCGCGGCGCGAGCCGACGCGGTTCAACTTCGCAACCTCCTCGCGCGGCTCGGCCGGCCATATCGCGACCGAGATTTTCAAGCGCAGTGCGGGCGCGGATCTGGTGGTCGCCCCCTACCGCGGGGCCGCACCGGCGCTGCAGGA
>JAAFHH010000227.1:0-1429 GCA_013297545.1 Alphaproteobacteria bacterium | reverse complement strand
GGACGTCACCTCGAACCAAGTCCAGCTGATGATCGACCCGATCCTGTCCGCCCTGCCGCAAGTGCGCGCGGGCGTGCTGCGCGGCTTGGCGATCACCTCCGCCACCCGAAGCCCCGCCGCCCCTGAGATCCCGACAGCGGCCGAGCAAGGCATGCCGGAACTGGAGATGTATTCCTGGTACGGCATCTGGGGCCCACGCGCCCTGCCGCGCGCCATCGTTGATCGTCTGGCCGCCGAAGTCCGCATCGCAGTTGGCACCGACCGGGTGAAGGAGCGCATGATCAGCCTCGGCTTCGAGCCGACCGGCCTCGACCCCGACGCCTTCGCCCGCTACCAGCGCGCGGAGATCGACAAGTACACCGAGATCGTGCGCGTGGCGAAGATCGAGGCGGAGTAGGCCATGTTTGTTTCGCGAGTAGCACTGAAGAACTGGCGGAACTTCAGTTCGCTTGACGTGAGATTCCGGGAGGTGACGTACGTATTGGGAGCCAACGCAGCCGGCAAATCCAATCTCATTGATGTGTTCCGGTTCCTGCGTGACATCGCGATGCCGAGTGGCGGTGGGCTGCAGCGCGCGGTGGAGGAACGTGGCGGCATGAGCAAACTCCGCTGCTTGCATGCGCGCAGCGACCCCGGTGTTCGGATTGAGGTTGACTTCGTTGAGCGGACCGAGCGGCTGGGCAACACAGACCCCGACTGGCGCTATGTGCTTGAAATCAAAGAGACTGGTAGAGTCTACAAGCGGTGCAGTGTCGTGCACGAGGCGGCCTACCGAGGCGGAAAGCTAGTCGCGCCGTCTCGGCCGACTGCGGCAGATGGCATGGACTCAGAGCTTCTGACTCAGACGCATTTGGAGCAAATCCAGGCCAACAAGCCGTTTCGACAGATCAAAGATCTATTCGACTCCACGTCCTATCTGCACCTTGTGCCTCAACTGGTACGCTATCCCGCGAACCTCTCCAGGCCGGGCGTGATGGGAGATCCCTTTGGAGAGGAGTTTCTATCCCGTATTGCAACTACTGCGGAGAAGCTTCGGGCGGAATATCTGAAACGTATCAGCAACGCGCTCACTCAAGCGGTGCCGTTCTTCGACAAGCTTGAGTTCGAACGCGACGAGGCGGGACGACCTCATCTTCGCGCCAGGTATAAGCATTTTCGTCCGCGGGGTGGTTGGCAGCGCGAAGACCAGTTCTCTGACGGTACGTTACGTTTGATTGGTCTGCTTTGGTCTCTGATGGAGCGTCGCGGACTGTTGTTGCTCGAAGAACCCGAACTCTCATTGAACGACAGCATCGTCGAACTACTAGTGGAGCGAGTCTAACGTTTGGTGCCCGCGCCTGACAGCGGCGATGATTGCGTCGGGGTCGGCGGTCCAGGTGAAAGGTTTTGGGTTCTCGTTGGTCTGTGCCAGGAAGCGGTTGATGGCGGC
>JAAFHH010000225.1 GCA_013297545.1 Alphaproteobacteria bacterium | reverse complement strand
CCTTGCCATCGCCGATGCGACCGGTGTTGGCAGCGCGCGTGATCGCTTCGACCGTCTGGTCGAGCAATTCGGACGCGACCACGACTTCGATTTTCACCTTCGGCAGGAAGCTGACCGAATATTCCGCACCGCGGTAGATTTCGGTCTGGCCCTTCTGCCGGCCGAAGCCTTTGACTTCGGACACGGTCAAGCCCTGGATGCCCAGCGCCGTCAGCGCCTCGCGGACTTCGTCGAGCTTGAACGGCTTGATAACTGCGATGACCATCTTCATTGGCTTCACCCGCTTACTGCGTTTCTGCGAGGCCTCGCGTTCCAAGAACCGTGCCAACCCCGGCAATGCCACGAGATTGTCGTATTTCCCCCGGTTGTGCCGCACTGCAGCAAAGTGCGCAGGCCGAGAACGCCTGATTTCAGGCAATTGCCTAAAAACCAGGCAGCGCCCTGCGCGCTCATGCCGCCCTGGACGGCGGGCGTGCGCGCCGCCAAGGTCTCTGCCCATGACGACAGCAGATCTTCGGGTGGATGTAGCCATCATCGGCGGCGGGCCGGTTGGCGGCGTGCTGGCCTTGGCGCTCGGCGATGCCGGGCTTTCGGTCGCTGTGATCGAACGCGAGACCCGCGCGTTGCAAGCCGACGAGCGGCTCGACGGCCGCGGCTGGGCGATTGCGGCCGGCAGCCGGGCGATCCTCGACCGGTTCGGGATGTGGGACGCAGTCGCCCCGCGCGCCGGCGTGATCGCGGATATTCGGGTGACCGATGGTGCGGACACCGGCGGGCTCAGCCGATTGTTCCTGCACTTCGATCACCGGGAGATGGGTGATCAGCCGATGGGCTGGATCGTCGAAGCCCCGGTGTTGCGCGCTGCCGTCGGCCAGGCGCTGAGCGCCCGGCCGATTGCTTGGCGGAGCGGTGAGACGGTGGTCGAGATCGAGGTTGGCTCTGCCAACGTACGCCTGACCCTCGCCTCCGGCACTGCGATCACCGCAGGCCTCGTCGTCGGGGCCGATGGGCGTGCGAGCCTCGTGCGCAGCACGGCGGGCATCCCGGTGGCGGACTGGTCCTACGGCCAGACTGCGATCGTCGCCGCCGTGCGCCACGCCATACCCCACGGCAATGTCGCCCACGAGCGGTTCTTGCCCGGCGGCCCCTTGGCGCTGCTGCCGCTGGCGGACGCCCACACCTCCTCGATCGTGTGGACCGAGCGGACCGCTGCGGCCGAGCGGATCTATGGCCTGACGGATGATCGCTTCGAGCGGTTGCTCGCGAGCCGCTTCGGCTCTGCGGTTGGGGCGTTTCGTTTGGCGGGTCCCCGCTGGCGCTGGCCGCTGGGATTCCATTTGGCGGCGCGCACGACAGCACCGCGTCTGGTGCTGATTGGCGACGCCGCGCACGGCATGCACCCGATCGCGGGGCAGGGACTGAACCTCGGCTTGCGCGATGCAGCAGTCCTGGCCGACGCACTCGATCAGGCCCGCAAACGTGGCTGCGATGCTGGCGATGCCAGCGTGCTGGCGGCCTATGAGGCGAGCCGGCGCACCGACACCGTCGCCATGATGGCGGCGACTGATCTCTTAAACCGTCTGTTCTCCAATGACATCGCGCCCGTGCGCTTGGCGCGTACAATCGGCCTCGCCGCTGTCGAGCGGCTGCCAGGGTTAAAACGCGCGTTTATGCGCAGAGCAATGGGGATCGGCTGATCGCTATCACCCCTCCCCTCGCACGCGGGGGGAGGACGGGAGGGGGGGGACCCGCCGCTGCGGGAACCCGATAAGCCGCTGAAATCCGGTCGAAACCTGAAAGCCGCATCCCCTTGATCCCCCCTCCCAGCCTCCCCCCGCTTGCGGGGGGAGGGGCATAAAGAGAGGGGACGAGGGCCTAGTTCTTCGCCTTGTCGACCAGCTGGTTCGACTTCAGCCACGGCATCATCGCGCGCAGCTTGGCACCCACTTCTTCGATCGGATGCTCGGCACCGCGGCGGCGCATCGCCTTGAACGACGGGGCGCCGGCCTGGTTTTCCAAGACCCAGTCGCGCGCAAAGCGGCCGGACTGGATGTCGTCCAGGATCCGCTTCATTTCGGCCTTGGTCTCCGACGTGATCAGACGCGGACCGGCGGTATAGTCGCCATACTCGGCTGTGTTGGAGATCGAGTAGCGCATGGTCGCGATGCCGCCTTCGTACATCAGGTCGACGATCAGCTTCACTTCGTGCAAGCACTCGAAATAGGCCATTTCCGGCGCGTAGCCGGCTTCGACCAGGGTCTCGAAGCCCGCCACGATCAGGGCGGAGAGGCCACCGCACAGCACGGCTTGCTCGCCGAACAGGTCGGTTTCGCATTCTTCGCGGAAGTTGGTCTCGATGATGCCAGCCCGTCCACCACCGTTGGCGGAGGCATAGGACAGTGCGAGTTCGAGCGCGTTGCCGGACGCGTTCTGGTGCACGGCCACCAGCGAGGGCACGCCCGCACCCTTGAGATACTCCGAGCGCACGGTGTGCCCCGGGCCCTTCGGTGCGATCATGAACACGTCGAGATCCGGGCGCGGCACGATCAGGCCGAAGTGGACCGAAAAGCCGTGGGCGACCGCAAGGGCGGCACCGTGCTTCATGTTGGGGGCCAGATCTTGGGCGTAGATGCCGGCGTGATGCTCGTCCGGTGCCACCACCATGACGATATCGGCGGTCTTCGCGGCATCTGCCGGCGACAAGACCTTGAAGCCAGCCGCTTCCGCCTTCTTCGCCGTGGCCGAGCCCGGGCGCAGCGCGATCACGACATCCTTAACGCCGCTGTCGCGCAGATTGAGGGCATGCGCATGGCCTTGGCTGCCGTAGCCAACAATGACCACCTGCTTGCCCTTGACCAAATTCACATCGGCATCACGATCGTAGTACACGCGCATTGAGGAGGATCCTCCGTCGGGGGTGGCACACGGAAGCCGGCGTGCCGCGGGGTCGGCCATCTACACCATGGCCGGGCAAATGTGTATCGCTAGCTCGCCTCACCGATCGCAACCGGCCCGCGCGCGATCGCGACGACGCCGGTGCGGCACACCTCGATCAGGCCCAGCGGTTCCATCAGCGTGCAGAACGCATCGAGCTTTTCGCAGCCACCGGTTACTTCGAACACGAAGCTTTCCTGCGTCGCATCCAGCGCGCGGGCCCGGAAGATGTCGGCGATGCGCAGCGCCTCGACGCGCTTCTCGCCGGTGCAGCGCACCTTGATCAATCCCAGTTCGCGTTCGACATGGGTGCCCTCGGTGGTCAGGTCCGCCACCGTGTGGACGGGTACCAAGCGGCCGAGCTGCGCCTTGATCTGGTCGACCACCATCTCCGTGCCGGTGGTGACCACCGTGATACGCGAGAGGTGGCGGGCGTGGCTGACCTCCGCCACGGTCAGGCTTTCGATGTTGTAGCCGCGACCGGCGAATAGGCCGACGACCCGGGCGAGGATGCCGGGTTCATTGTCGACGATCACAGCGATGATGTGGCGGCGGGCGATATGGGACGTGGGCACGGCCGAAGACCTTCGGGCAAGAAGAACGGGAGGAGGGGAGGAGAGGGGCTGGTGCTAAACCAGCACCATGCCTTCTTCGGTCGCAACCGGGTCGGCTTTGTCTTCCGGACCCAGCAGCATTTCATGGTGACCGGCACCCGATGGGATCATCGGGAAGCAGTTTTCCTTCTCGTCGACGGCAACGTCGACGACCACCGGCCGGTCAGTCGCGATCATTTCGTCGATCACGCCATCGAGGTCAGCCGGTGTGGTCGCGCGCAGTCCAACACAGCCAAAGGCCTCCGCCAGCTTCACGAAGTCCGGGAGGGCTTCGGAATAGCTTTCCGCATAGCGGCCACCGTGCAGCAGTTCCTGCCATTGGCGCACCATGCCCATCCAGCGATTGTTGAGGATGAACACCTTCACCGGCAGGCGGTACTGCACCAATGTCGACAGTTCCTGGATGTTCATCATGATCGAGGCTTCGCCAGCGATATCGACCACCAGCGCGTCCGGGTGGGCGATTTGGGTCCCCATGGCGGCTGGCAAGCCATAGCCCATGGTGCCGAGCCCGCCGGAGGTCATCCAGCGGTTCGGCTTGTCGAAGCCGAAGAACTGTGCGGCCCACATCTGGTGCTGGCCAACTTCCGTGGTGATGAAGGTCTCGCGGCCTTTGGACTTCTCGAACAAGCGCTGGATCGCGTACTGCGGCTTGATGATCTGGTCGGTGCGGCGGTAGCTCAGGCAATTGCGCCGGCGCCACTCTTCAATCTGCCCCCACCAGAGCTGGACGGACTGGGCGCGGGTCTTCAAGCCACGCGCCTTCCAGCGTTCGATCATCAGTTCCAGCACGCGCCCGGCATCGCCAATCACTGGCAGATCGACGCGCACGTTCTTGTTGATCGAGGAGGGATCGATATCGACGTGGATCTTCTTCGAGTTCGGCGAGAAGGACGTGAGCTTGCCCGTCACCCGGTCATCGAAGCGCGCGCCGATGTTCACCATCACATCGCAGTGATGCATGGCGAGGTTGGCCTCGTACGTGCCGTGCATGCCGAGCATGCCGAGGAACTGCTTGTCGCTCGCCGGATAGGCACCCAGGCCCATCAACGTCAAGGTGCAGGGAAAGCCGGTCAGCCGGACGAATTCGGCCAAACGCTCGGATGCCGCCGGGCCGGCATTGATGATGCCGCCGCCGCCATAAATGATCGGCCGTTCAGCCGACGCGATCATGTCGAGGGCGCGGTCGATATCTGCCAGGTTCGGTTCGGTGCGCGGCCGGTAGGTCCGGTGCGGCTGATCGACCAGGCTCTGGTATTCGCCAGTGGCGAACTGGATGTCCTTCGGCAGGTCGACCACCACGGGGCCGGGCCGGCCAGAGCGTGCGACCGTGAACGCTTCGTGCAGCACGCGCGGCAGGTCTTCGATGCGCTTGACCAGATAATTGTGCTTGGTGCACGGCCGGGTGATGCCCGTGGTGTCGCATTCCTGGAACGCGTCGTTGCCGATCAAGTGGGTCGGCACCTGGCCGGTGATGCACACCAGCGGAATGGAATCCATCAGTGCGTCAGTCAGGCCGGTGACGGCGTTGGTCGCACCAGGGCCGGAGGTCACCAAGACCACTCCAACCTTGCCGGTTGAGCGCGCATAGCCTTCGGCGGCGTGCACCGCTGCCTGTTCGTGGCGCACCAGGATGTGGCGCACGAAGTTCTGCTTGAACAGCGCATCATAGATCGGCAGCACAGCACCACCGGGGTAGCCGAAGATAACGTCTACGCCCTGATCCTGCAGCGCCGTCATAACCATTTCGGCACCGGACATGGTGCGGGTGTCGGCTTGGTTCTTGGCAGCAGCAGTGGTCGTCATCGTGGGCTCCCTCGGCTCTGGCCCGATGCCAGAGTGACAGAAATGCGCGCGCGGCCACAGATCAACCGCGCGAGGACCGCCACCCTAGGCGGCTCGTCTCAGCCGGTCAACCGGTTTGCGTCAAGAAACGAAAAGAAATCACCCGTCTGCGCGCAATAATCTTGCGTGTAACTGCGCGGCGCGGTGCCGAGCTGGGTGCGGCACCAGGTGGTTTGGCGCTTGGCGTATTGCCGGCTGGCGGCTTGCGCCGCTGTGATCGCCGCGCCGAGCGAGAGTGTGCCGCGGTGCACGGCGAGCAGTTCTGGCACGCCCACGGCTTTGGTCAGCGG
>JAAFHH010000224.1 GCA_013297545.1 Alphaproteobacteria bacterium | reverse complement strand
GCGCGTGGCGTTCACCGATGGCCAGATCATTGCGGCGAATGATTTGCTGTTCTCGATTGATCGGCGCACCTACCAAAACACGCTGAACCGCGCCCAAGCGACGGTGACGGCGATCCAAACCCGCATCGACTTCTCGCGTACGGACCTCGACCGCGCTGATCGCCTAGCAAACCAAGGGGTGGCAGCGGAGCGCACACGCGATGAACGCCGGCAGAGCTTTCAAGCCGCACAAGCCGATCTCGTCGGTGCCCGTGCCGCGGTCGAGCAAGCGCGCCTCGACCTCAGCTTTACGGAAATCCGCGCCCCGATCGCCGGGCGGATCAGCCGCAAGCTGGTCAGCGAAGGCAATCTGATCGCCGCCAACACCAGCTTGCTGACCACCATCGTCTCGGTGGATCCGATCCACTTTTACTTCGATATCGATGAACGGTCGTTCCTGGCCTATTCCCGCATGGCGAGCCAGATGCGGCCGATCAACGGCAGCGGTGGCCTGCCGGTGCTGGTTGGCCTCGCAACCGACCGGGAGCCGAACCGGCCGGGACATCTCGACTTCCTCGACAACCGCTTGGACCCAGCCTCCGGCACCATGCGGGTGCGCGCCGTATTCCCGAACCCCGATGGCCTGCTCACGCCTGGCCTGTTCGGGCGCATCCGCGTGCCGGGGTCCGATCGCTACCAGGGTGTCCTGATCCCCGATGAAGCCATCGGCACGGATCAGGATCGCCGCTTTGTCTGGGTGGTGAATGCCGACGGCAGCTTCCGCCCGCAGGTGATCCGTCCAGGGCCCCGCATTGATGGCTACCGGGTCGTGCGCACGGGTCTCACCGGGGAGGAGACGATCATCATCGCCGGCCTCCAGCGCGTGCGGCCGGGTGGGCGGGTCACCCCGCAACCCACCGAGCTGCCGCCGGTCCGGCAACGCTAGGCCGGGAGGCAGCCTCATGAAATTCGGCCATTTCTTCGTCGATCGTCCGATCTTCGCGAGCGTGCTGGCACTGGTGATGGTGATCGTCGGTGCGATAGCCTATGTCAGCCTGCCGGTCACGGAATACCCGGAAATCGCCCCGCCGACGATCCAGGTGCGCGCGGTCTACCCGGGGGCCGACGCGCAAACCGTCGCCGCGACCATCGCGACGCCGCTCGAACAGGAAATCAACGGCGTCGAAGACATGCTCTACATGTCGTCGTTCGCGACATCCGATGGCCAGATGACGCTGACCATCACCTTCAAGCTCGGCACCAATTTGGACGACGCGCAGGTGCTGGTGCAAAACCGGGTGGCGATCGCCCTGCCCCGCCTGCCGGAAGAAGTGCGCCGCCTCGGCGTCACCACGCTGAAATCGTCGCCGAACCTGATGATGGTCGTGCACATGCTGTCGCCCGATGACAGCTTCGACCAGCTCTATGTCTCGAACTATGCACTGCTGCGGGTGCGCGATCAGCTGCTGCGCCAAGAAGGCATCGGCAATCTGATCATCTTCGGTGCGCGCGAGTATGCCATGCGCGTCTGGCTCGATTCCGACCGGTTGGCGAGCTACGGCCTGACCGGCGGCGACGTCGTGCGCGCGCTGCAGCAGCAGAACGTCCAGGTTTCTGGCGGCGCGATCGGCACGCCACCGACCGAGAATGGCACTGCGTTCCAAATCGTGGTGACGACCCAAGGCCGCTTCGTCGACTTGAACCAGTTCCGCGAGGTGATTGTGCGCGCCACGCCGGACGGCCGGTTGGTGCGGGTGCGCGATGTCGCCCGGGTCGAGCTTGGTGCACGCGACTACGTCACCAATTCGCTGCTGAACGGCAAGCCGGCGGTGGCGCTGGCGATTTTCCAGCGCCCGGGCTCCAACGCGCTCAACACCGCGGCCGGCGTCCTGCGCACCATGGAAGAAGCCAAACGCGACTTCCCGCCGGGGCTCGACTATCAGGTTGTCTACAACCCGACCGAGTTCATCGCCGAATCGGTGGAGGCGGTGTACGTCACCTTGTTCGAAGCGATCGTGCTGGTCGCGCTGGTGGTGCTGATCTTCCTGCAATCCTGGCGGGCGGCGATCATTCCGATCCTGGCGATCCCGGTCTCCCTGATCGGCACCTTCGCGGTCATGCAGCTGTTCGGCTTCAGCTTGAACACGCTGACGTTGTTCGGCCTGGTGCTGGCGATTGGTATCGTCGTCGACGACGCCATCGTCGTGGTGGAGAATGTTGAGCGCAACATCCGCCTTGGCCTGACACCCGCGGATGCCGCGCGCAAAACCTTGGACGAGGTGGGGACCGCGGTCATCGCGATCTCGGTCGTGTTGTGCGCGGTGTTCATCCCGACCGCGTTCATCCCCGGCATTTCCGGCCAGTTCTACAAGCAGTTTGCGTTGACGATCGCGGTTGCGACCGCGCTCTCGGCATTCAATTCGCTCACCCTGTCGCCGGCGCTGTGCGCCATCTTGTTGAAGCCGCACGCCCACCATCCAGAGCGCACGCGCAATCCGCTCACCTTGGTGGGGCGCGGTTTTGCGCGGGTGTTCAACCGCAGCTTTGACACGGCGGCCGCCGGCTATGCCGGCTCGGTCCGCACTCTTGCCGGTCACAAGTTCATGATGATGCTGATCTATGGCGGGCTGATCTTCCTGACCGTCGATATCGCCGGACGCGTGCCCGGCGGCTTTATCCCAACCCTCGACCGCGGCTACGCGATCGTCGCTATCCAGCTGCCCGACGGCGCCTCGCTCGAGCGCACCGATGAAGTGATCCAGCGCGCGACCAAGATCATTCTGGAGACACCGGGTGTGAAGGACGCGGTGGCGTTTTCTGGCTTTTCGGGTGTGACGTTCACCAACGCCTCCAACGCCGGCGTGATCTTCACCGCGTTCAAGCCGTTTAAGGAGCGTATCGAGAACGGCCAACCGGCGCGCGCGGTTATTGGGCAGTTGTTCGGGCGCCTGCAGCAGATCCGCGAGGCGTTTATCATCGCGATCCCGCCCCCGGCGGTGCCCGGCATCGGCAGTGTCGGCGGCATCAAGATGCAGCTGCAAGATCGCGTCAGCAATGATGTGCCGCGCTTGCTAGAAGTTGCCCGCGCCATCATGGGCCAGGCAAACCAGAACCCCGCCTTCGCCGGCGTGTTCACCACTTTCTCTGCCTCATCGCCGCAAGTGTTCTTGGAGATCGATCGCAGCCGCGCGCAAGTGCTGAATGTGCCGATCCAGAACATCTTCGAAACCTTGTCGGTCAACCTCGGCACGGCCTACGTCAACGACTTCAACGCCTTTGGCCGGATCTGGCAGGTGCGCGCCCAAGCTGACCAGCGCTTCCGTCTGGATACGGCCGATATCGCGCAGTTGAAGGTGCGCTCCGCCACCGGGGCACTGGTGCCGCTCGGCACCTTGGTTGAAATCCGCGATGTCGCGGGCCCCGATCTCGTGCAGCGCTACAACATGTTCACCTCGATCCCCTTGAACGCCAATGCGCGCCCGGGCGTGTCCTCGGCCCAAGCGATCGCGACGTTGGAACAGATTGCGCGCAACACCATGCCGCAAGGTGTCGGGTTCGATTGGACCGAACTCGCGTTCGAGGAAAAGCGCACCGGCAACACGGCGACCTACATCTTCATCCTCGCCGTGGTGTTCGTGTTCCTGGCCCTGGCAGCACAATACGAGAGCTGGGGGCTGCCGTTCGCGATCGTGCTGATCGTGCCAACCGCAGTGTTCTCAGCACTGCTGGGCGTGATGCTAAGGGGGATGGACAACAACATCCTGGTGCAGATCGGCTTGGTCGTGCTGGTCGGCCTGGCAGCCAAGAACGCGATTCTGATCGTGGAGTTTGCCCGCCAGCTGGAAAACGAAGGCAAATCCGCCCTCGATGCAGTGGTGGAGAGCTGTCGGCTGCGCCTGCGGCCCATCTTGATGACGGCACTCGCCTTCATCCTCGGCGTGGTGCCGCTGGTGATCGCGACCGGTCCCGGCGCTGAAATGCGCCAAGCCCTCGGCACGGCCGTGTTCGCTGGCATGATTGGGGTCACCATCCTCGGCCTGTTCTTGACGCCGATCTTCTACCTGCTCGTGCGCGTGGTGACGCGGGCACCCAAGGCGAAACCCGCAGCCCTGCCGCCCGAGCCAGCGGCTGCAGAATGATAGATTTCATCAATGTTTCGAGTGTGTCGCATAGGTGATGTAATATATCTGTCAATAAAGTGTAGCGATGACGTGATGCCGCGCGGATAGAAGCGCGGTCAGTTCAACCCCATGGGAGAGCGATCATGCGTCGTCGTTCCTTTGTCACCGCCGCGGCAGCTGCTGCGGCGTTGACGCTTACTCAGCCGGCCGTTGCCCAACAGCGCACCATCGAAATGTGGATTGGCCTCACCGGCCTCGCCCAGGAACTCCTGGTCGGGCTCGGCAACGAGTTCAACACTCGCAATCCGAACAGCGAGTTCCGCGTCAACGTCTCGTTCCGCGGCCAGTACCCGGAACAGCGCGCCGCCGCGATCGCCGCCTTCCGCGCTGGCAACCCGCCGCACATCATGCAGATGTTCGATGCTGGCACCGGCGACATGATGTCGGCCCGCAGCGCCGTCATCCCGGTTAGCGACGTCTACCGCCGCGCCGGCCTGCAGTTCGACCCCAGTGCCTTCATTGGCCCGGCGGCCGGCTACTACTCGCTGCCCGATGGCACCATGCTGTCGCAGCCGATGAACGTCTCGACCGCCGTGATGTTCTACAACAAGGATGCGTTCCGGCGCGCCGGCCTCAACCCGGATCAACCGCCCGCCACCTGGCCGGACCTGATCGACGCCTCGCGCAAGATGCGCGCAGCCGGCATGGCCTGCGGCTTCACCTCGACCTGGATCGCCTGGATCATGCTGGAGCAGTTCTCCGCGATCCACGACGTGCCGCTGTCGACCCTCGACAACGGCCGCGGTGGCCTGGGTGCGGTGCTGAACTTCAACGACGCGGCGCGTGAGCGCATGGTGCAGACCCTGATCGACCTCCAGAAGGATAAGACCTTCGACTACGGTGGTCGTTCCAACAACGCGGAGCCGAAGTTCATCTCCGGCGAATGCGGCATCATGCTGCAAAGCTCCGGCGGTCGCGGCACGATTGCGCGCGATGCCCGGTTCGAGTGGGGCATGGCGCCCCTGCCCCATTGGCCGGACCTGGTGGCCCAGCCGAAGAACGGCATCGTCGGCGGCGCGTCGCTGTGGGTGTTCAATGCACCGAACCGCTCGGACGCGGAACTGCGCGTGGTTGCCCAGTTCCTCGACTTCCTGCGCAGCCCCGACGTGCTGCAGCGCTTCGCTGAGCCGACCGGCTTCGTGCCGCCGACCCTGGCGAGCTACAGCCGCATGAAGGAAAGCGGCTACTTCGAGAAGAACCCAGGCACGGAAGTGCCGTTCCAGCAGCTGACCCGCGGCACGCCGACCGCCAACTCGCTCGGCTACCGCTTCGGCCGCTGGACGGAAATCCGCGACTTCTACCACGAAGAAGTAGAACGCGCGCTGCAAGGCCAGATCACGGCCAAGCAGGCGCTGGACAACGCCGTGCAGCGCGGCAACGTCGCTCTGCGGCAGTTCGAACGCACGGCTCAGTAGCGAAGGTTCCTCCCCCCCTCGATAAGCCCCTCCCCCCGTAAGCGCGGGGGGAGGTCGGGAGGGAGGATCACACGGGATGCGGCAAGCACGTTAGCATCTGGTGTTCTAAGGTATGCGG
>JAAFHH010000223.1 GCA_013297545.1 Alphaproteobacteria bacterium | reverse complement strand
GGGGCAACGGGCTCCATCACCTTGGCGGGCCAAGCCAGGCGGGGGCGGATTGTCTTGCGTGGCTGGCAGAGGTGCTGGGCAGCAGCCCCGACGCGCTGGACCAGCGGCTGGCCGAGCCCCGCGAACAGACCCCGGTGCTGTTTCTGCCGCACCTAGAGGGTGCCCGCGTGCCGTACTGGGATGAGGCCAGGCGCGGCGCCTTCCTCGGCCTCACCCGCCGCCACCGGGCGGTCGACCTCGCCTGGGCAGTGCTGGAGGGAGTGGCCGCACTCAACCGCGTCGTGTTGGACCGGGCCGAAGCCGCCCTTGGCGATCCGATTTCCTGTTTGCGTTTTGGCGGCGGCGGGGCTGCCAGCACCAGCTGGTGCCAGGTTAAGGCGGACATGCTGAACCGCCCGGTTGAAACCGTCATCAGCGCGGATCCTGGTCTGACCGGGGCTGCGATCGTCGCCAGCACTGCACTCGGCGACCACCCAGACCTCACCTCGGCGCAAGCCGACTTGGTCAAGGTGCGCCAGCGTTTCGAACCCGATTCAGCACGCCACGCGGCCCTTACCAAGCGCTATCATGCCTTCGTCGCGGCCGATGCCGCACTTGCCCCCATCCTCAGCCAACTGGGCGAGGCCTGATGATCCGATCGTTCCTCGCGACCTACGGCACGGCACTCGCCGGCGTGATCGTGATTGCCGGCTTTGCGATCGCGAGCCCGGTGTTTGCGACCTGGCCCAACATCACGCTGATCCTGAAGGAAACCGCGTTTCTGGCGATCCTGGCGCTCGGCTTCGCGCTGGCACTGACCACGGCGGAACTGGATCTCTCGATTGCGGAAGTGGCGAGCTTGGCGGCGGTGGTGACCGGCGCGCTCGTCCACAGTGGCCACCCCGCCCTGCTGGCGGTGGCGGCTGGGCTGAGTGTCGGCCTCGTCTGTGGCGCGATGAACGGCATTGCAGTCACGCGCCTGCACGTGCCGTCGCTGATCGCCACGCTCGGCATAGCGGCGATGGCGAAGGGTGTGGGGTTTTTGATCACTCAAGGCGTCGCCTTTGTCGGCCGCTGGCCAGTGGAGTTCACCGGGATCGCGCGCGGCACGTTTCTGGGGCTCTCGAACTTGGTCTGGTGGCTCGGGTTGGCGGGGCTTGCCTGCTATATCTTGCTGAAATGGACCAAGCTCGGCGCGCACTTGGAAGCGACCGGGGAAGCGGACGAGGCCGCCCGCCTGGCCGGCGTGCGCACAGCCGCCATGAAGCGCCTAGCACTAACGCTCGCCGGCCTGTTCGCCGGGGCGACGGCGGTGTTGCTGGCGGCGAGCCTGTCGTCCGCCGCCCCCAACATGGCAGCCGACCATTTCCTCTACGCGATCGCAGCCGTGCTGCTCGGCATGACCATGTTCGAACCCGGCCGACCGAATGTACCCGGCACCTTGATGGCGGCCGTCACGCTGAAGGCGCTCGGCAATGGCATGATCCTGATGGGCGCCGCCTACTATTGGCAGGACATCGCCCTTGGCGCGATCATCATCGCGTCTGTCGCCCTCTCGGCCGGATCGCTCGGCCGGGCGGCGTTTGTGAAGAAACTCAACCTCCGGCGCTAGACCGGACCATTGGAAGGGGGAACCAGATGACCGACGTTACCCGCCGTGATGCCCTGCTGGGTGCCGGTGCCGCACTCTCGCTCGCCGCCTCACCGGCACTCGCACAAGCACCCGTGGACTTGGCGATTGTGGCCTTTCAGATGTCGTCTGAAACCCACGCCCGCGTGGCGAATGCAGCGCAAACGGCTGCGCGCGCCAAGGGCTGGACCGCGACCGTGCTGAACTCCGAAGGGGCACTGCCGCGCCACACCGAACAGCTGGACACGCTGATCCAGCGCCGGCCAACCGCGATTATCGCAGCCATGGGCAAACCGGTGGAGGCCGAAGCCCAGTTCCAACGCGCGAAGGCCGCTGGTATCCCGGTGTTGACTGTGATGGCCGGATCATCCGCCCACACGCTGTTCGATATCCAGGTCAACGAATACAAGGTCGGGGCGGAAAGTGCCCTCTGGCTGCTGGGCGAGATGAACTACCAGGGCAACATCCTGGTGCAGCGCTTTGAAGGCAATGTCGGCACCCGCATTCGGGCAAAGATGCTGGATGCAGTGCTGTCGGAAAACACCGGCGTGCGGGTGCTGGCATCGCACACCATGGCGCGCACGGCGTCGTGGCGCGACGACGTGCGCCAGGGCATGCAAGCCTTGATCTTGCAGCACGGCGCCAACATCCAAGGCCTGTGGGCCTCCTTCGACGGCCAGGCGTTCGTGATCGACGACCTGCTGCAGGCCCGCGGGGTCAAGAAGGGCCAGGTGAAGTTCGTCTCCATCGATGGCGGCAAAGAAACCTACGCCCGCATCGCGGACCCTGCTTCCACCTTGATGGCGACGGTCACCATCCCGTTTGAAGAGATGGGCAAGCAGGCAGTTGAGGCGATCGACCGGATTGTGCTGAAGCGCGAAGCCAAGGCCGCGATCACGCCAGGCCCCTACTTGTTCTTGGATGCTCAGCTGGTCGACCAGCACAACGTCAAACAGTACCTCTAGCTCCATGTCAGCTGTGCTGACCCTCACCGGCATTGCCAAGCGCTACGGCGCGGTGGAAGCCCTCGCTGGCATTGATCTCTCGATCCATGCTGGCGAGGTGCTCGCACTCTGCGGCGACAATGGCGCCGGCAAGTCGAGCCTGGTGAAAATCCTGTCCGGCGCGCATGCGCCGTCCGCCGGCACCATCGCGCTCGATGGGGTGGAGGTGACGTTCACCTCCCCGCAAGACGCACTGCGGCGGGGTCTGGCGACGATCTACCAAGACCTCGCCGTCGCCCCTCGCCTGTCGATCGCCCGCAACGTGTTCTTGGGCTCGGAGCAGACCAAGCCGTTCCTTGGCATCCCCTTCCTGCCGATCCTGGACAAGCGCGGCATGGCGGCGGCTGCCCGCGGCTACTTGCAGCGCCTAGCGGTCGAGATCCAGGACATGAACACGCCGGTCGAAAAACTGTCCGGTGGCCAGCGCCAAGCCGTCGCGATCAGCCGGGCACTGCGCTGGGACGCGCGCATCATCTTGATGGACGAGCCAACCGCAGCACTCGGCGTGCGGGAAACCGCGCAAGTGCTGGATCTGATCCGCCGCCTACATGGGGAGGGCCGTACCGTCATCCTGGTCAGCCACGCCATGCACGATGTCGTCGCTGTTGCGACCCGGGTGGTGGTGCTCAAACGCGGCCGCACGGTCGCGGACCGGCCCGTGGCGGGCCTGAGTGCCGATCACCTCAGCCGGATGATTGCAACCGGCGAGGGCTGAAGCGGATATCGAAGCGGGTCCCCCCATCGGTGTCGATCAGCTCGATCGTGGCATCGAGGCTCGCCAGCAAGGTACGCACGATCGCGAGCCCCATGCCGGTGCCACCGCGATCGGGGCGCGTCGTGAAGAACGGCTCGAAAATCCGGGAACGGTTGGCCGGCGTGATACCGGCGCCATCATCGCAAACAGTCAGGTGGCGCGGGGCGTGGGCCGCAATCGCCAGCTGCGTTGCACCGGCGGCGACAGCATTGTCGATCAAGTGGCTCAGGATCAGTGTGAGGTTCTCCGCCGTGATCGGCAGTTCGTGCTCGATCCCGATCACCGAGAGCCGAGCCAACGGATAGCGGACTGACAGCACCTCAATCACTGGTCCAAGATCTGTACTACCCGTCGCCGGAGCCTCGACGCGCGCGAGATCCTGCAGGCTCTGCAGGATGGCCGCCATACGCGCGGCATCCGCGTTGATCTGCTCGACGAAGCGCGCACGATCGGCTGTGTCTAAGTCCTCGCGCAGAAACTCTGCCGCCGCGGTGAGCGCGGTTAGCGGCGTCTTCAACTCATGCGACGCATGCGCGGCGAGGCCAGCAAGGAAGTGGCTGCGCCGGTGCAGCTTGGCCGCGAGCGCCTCGATACTTTGCGCCAGATGCGCCGCCTCAGCTGTACCGAAGTGCATCGTCTCCGGCGCTTCCCCGGGTTCGAGGAGTGCTGCCGCAGCTGCTGCCATATGGCTGAGCGGGTTGACCATGGTACGGTACAGCACAACAGCGATGACACCGATCATCACGACAATTGCGACGAGCGCACCGATCAGATCCAGCGACCCGAACGCCAACAGAGCCAACACAAAAATCGGCGCACACGCAGCCGCCAATGCCACACATACCGCCACCAGCGCGAGCGACGGCCGCCACTTGTCGACCACCCTCACGCGCCCGACCCCTGGCAGCGGCCGAGGCGGAAGCCGACGCCATGCACCGTCTCGATGCCATCGCGGCAGCCAACCTCGGCCAGCTTGGCGCGCAGGTTGCGGATGTGGCTGTCGATCGTGCGATCGCTGACGTGGATCTGCGCCGGGTAGGCCGCTGCCAAGATTTGGGCGCGGCTGAACACCTGATGCGGGCGCTGGATCAAGTGCTGCAGGATCGCGAATTCAAGGGCGGTGAGCGTCAGATCCTGATCTGCGAACTGGGCCCGGTGGGCCGTGGGCTCAAGGCGCAGCCGGCCGGCTTCCAGCGCGGATGCGCTCACCGCTGGGCCGGCCCGCTTCAAGATCGCCTGCACGCGCGCCACCAATTCCCGCGGGCTGAACGGCTTGGTGACATAATCATCCCCGCCGAGTTCGAAGCCGAGCACGCGGTCAACCTCCTCATCCCGGGCGGACAGGAACAGGATCGGCGTCGCGGCCACGGCGCGCAGGCGCTGGCAGAAGCTCAGCCCATCCATGTCCGGCATGCCGATGTCGAGCACGATCAGATCGGGCATGCGTCGCTGCACCTCAACCCACGCCTCCACCCCCGTGCGCGCGGTGCCAACCACCATGCCCGCACGGGTGAGCGCGAAGGCAACGACGTCACGGATGTGCGGATCATCATCAACAACCAGGATGCGCGGCATGGCGGGAGGTTAGCGCCACGCCTGCGCGCGCGCGAGGGCGCGGTCGTGGGCGATGCTGTGGAGGGTGCGGGTGCGCCAATCCGGTGTTGGCGACCACTGCTGCAACGCGTTTTCACGCTCGATGCGATACTGCTGGCGCAGCGGCACCGAGCCGTAGCTGACAATGAACCGATCGAGGGCTGGCACGGCACCCGGCCCGAGCGAGGCGAGGTAGGGGATGTCGAGGGCGACGCCGGCGCCGCGCACCTCGCGGCTGTGGGCGATGTTGTAGTCCGCGATGAACGGCACCGGATCGACCAGCAGCATGGCGTAGCCTGCCGTTCCACCGAGTGCCAGGATCACGCGCACCAGCATCGCGAACCGGCGCCGTGCTGCCACTTGGTAGAGCGCCGCCAGCAACGCCAGCGCCACCATCGCCAACAGGGCGAACACGGCAAGCCGCAGTTCCGTCAGCGCGTAGACGTCGACATAGATCATCAGGCGCCGTGCGGCACTGATCGCGAGCCAGAGCGTCTGGCCCAGCCACGCCACCAGCAGCAGGCGCACGCGGCGATCGTCCAACGCCGTCGGTCGACGGGTCTGTAACAGGCCAACGAACACGACCACCAGTGCCGTTGCCGCCAGCAGCGCGTAGGCACCGTTCTGGGCGAAGTCAGCATAGGTGACACCGTGCGGCAGTCCTGTCTCACCCCAGACATAGACGGCGTCCAGCGCGGTTTGGCCGGCGAAGAGCGCATTGAACACGATCAGGGTGGGCA
>JAAFHH010000222.1:1153-5702 GCA_013297545.1 Alphaproteobacteria bacterium | reverse complement strand
TGACCGCTTCGACCGCGATCGGCATGAAGCCGTGGTTGACGCCGCAGATCTGATTGCACTGGCCGTAGTAGACGCCTTCGCGGTCGATGCGCACCCAGGTCTCGTTGGTGCGGCCGGGGATCGCGTACATCTGCACGCCGAGCGCCGGCACGAACCAGGAATGCATCACGTCGGCCGAAGTCACCAGGATGCGGACATTCTGGCCAACCGGCAGCACGATGCGGTTGTCGACTTCGAGCAGGCGGATCTGGCCCGGCTTCAGCTCGGCGGTCGGGATCATCGTGCTGTCGTACTTGATGTCGCCGTGATCCGGATACTCATAGGCCCAGTACCACTGGTGGCCAGAGACCTTCAGCGTCATGTCCGCCTCGCGGGTGCGATCGGCGAAGTAGAGCAAGCGGAAGGACGGGATCGCGATCACGATCAAGATCAGCACCGGCACCACCGTCCATACGATTTCGATCGTGGTGTTGTGCGAGGTACGGCTGGGGTTCGGGTTCTTGGCAGCCGAAAACCGGTAGACGACGTAGAGCAACAGGCCGAGCACGAACAAGCTGATCGCGGTGATGATCACCAGCAACAGATTGTGCATGTCGTTCATCATCGTCTTCATCGGCGATGCCGAGGGCTGGAAGCCCAACTGCCACGGGGTGGGCGCGCTGGCATCGGCACTGCCTGCCAAGGCGATCAGCCCAAGCGCTGCGAGCGCCCACGCGATGACTGCGATCCGCTTCATGCCACACTCCCAAACCCATGGTGCCCGAATAACCGGGCCGGAACAGTTCCGTCTCTGCCGGGGATTGGCGAACCCCCGTGGAAGGCTGATATAACGGCGAGGCATGACAGCGACAGTCACGCCGCGCCCAAGGCGACAGTATGTCGCGCGAGCCCGCCAATCCAGTGCCACGTGTGAGGCTATCCCATGTCCGACCAGGTTCTTGCCGATCGCTTGTTTTTCACCGACGCCGGGCTCGACCGACGCAGCGTGGAAGGCCTGGTGACGACTGCCCTTGCCGACGCCGATGACGGCGAGCTCTTCCTTGAGTATGTGCAGTCCGAGATGCTGGCGTTCGACGACGGCCGCCTGAAAGCCGCCAGCTTCGACGTGACCCAAGGCTTTGGCCTGCGCGCAGTCGCCGGCGAGGCGACCGGCTATGCCCACGCCTCCGTCCTCGATGAAGCCGCCATCAAGCGCGCGGGCGAGGCGGTCGGTGCGGTCACCCGCGGCTATTCGGGCGAGATGGCGCTCACACCAATGCAGACCAACGCCAAGCTCTATGATGACTTGAACCCGATTGCCGGGGTGGCGTTTGAGACCAAAGTCGCCCTGCTGTCGGAAATCGACGCCTATGCGAGGGCGAAAGACCCCCGCGTGCGCCAGGTGAGTGCGTCGATCGCCGGCGAGTGGCGGGCGGTCCAGATCATCCGCGCGGGCGGGGCTGCGATCGGCGATGTGCGCCCGCTGGTGCGCGTCAACGTCACGGTGATGGTGGGCGAGGGGGACCGGCAGGAAACCGGCAGCCATGGCATGGGCGGCCGGGTTGGCTTTGACCGGTTCATCGAAGCTGCGACCTGGCAGGGGGCGGTCGATGAGGCGCTGCGCCAAGCGCTCGTCAACCTCGCCAGTGTGCCGGCCCCAGCGGGCGAGATGCCGGTCGTGCTCGGGCCGGGCTGGCCCGGCATTCTGCTGCACGAGGCGATCGGCCACGGGCTCGAAGGCGACTTCAACCGCAAGGGTACCTCTGCCTTCGCGGGTCTGCTCGGCCAGCGCGTCGCCTCGCCCGGGGTCACCGTGGTCGATGACGGCACTCTGCCGGACCGCCGCGGCTCGATCACGGTCGATGATGAGGGCACGCCGTCCCAGCGCACAGTGCTGATCGAAGACGGCATTCTGGTGGGCTATCTGCAGGATCGCCAGAACGCGCGCCTGATGGGCATGCAGCCAACCGGCAACGGCCGGCGCCAATCGCACGCGCACGCGCCAATGCCGCGGATGACCAACACCATGATGCTCGACGGCGCTCACGATCCGGCGGAGATCATCGCCTCGGTCAAGGGCCGCGGGCTCTATGCCGTCAACTTTGGCGGCGGCCAGGTCGATATCACCTCGGGCAAGTTCGTGTTCTCAGCGGCTGAAGCCTACCTGATCGAAGACGGCAAGATCGGCCCGGCGGTGAAGGGGGCGACGCTGATCGGCAACGGCCCCGATGCCCTGACCAAAGTGCGCATGATCGGGTCTGATTCGCGCCTCGACCCCGGCATTGGCACCTGCGGCAAGGATGGCCAGTCCGTGCCCGTCGGGGTCGGTCAGCCAACGCTCCGGCTCGATGGGCTCACTGTTGGCGGCACCGCCTGAGGCGATTGCTGCGCGGGCGGCGGGTCTGGTGCTAAGCTCAATGGACCGTGATCGAGGGGTTGTGAGTATGGACGTGCAGGCAAAGATCCAAGAGGCGTTGGTGCTCGGTCGCGGCGACGTCTCGAAGGCGGTGCGTGCCCTGCAAGACCTCTGTGCCAAGGATGAACGGCTGCTGCGTGCGCTCGTGCAGCCGTTCCTGCCCGGCATCCTTGCCCACGCGATCCAGAAAGCGGTGGGTGCGGCCGGCGGTACAGTCCGCCAAGCCGGCGCACCCATCGCAGCGCCACAGATGGTGCAGAAGAACGGCCTGACCGTGGTGCGCGGTCAAACCGGCCGGCGCCCGCAGGCAGTCCCCACGTCCGTGCTGGATGCACTGCTGGAAAAGCTCGGCCAAGACTTACCGGTCAAGCAAATGGAACCGGCTAAGCGCCCGCGCTCCGGTGCGGATATCGCCGCCATGATCGGGATGGACCCGTCCGCCCCGATCCCACCGACCAAGGCCGGTAAGCGCCACCAAGCCTCGATCCACGTGCTGGCGAAAAGCTTCAAGCGCTAAGCAAGGCCGCGACCGACTGTTCGGTGCGCACCAAGTGCGCGTCCATCAGCGTGGTGGCGCGCTGAATGTCCCGCGCCAGCACTGCGTCCATCAAATCCCGGTGTTCGCCCGCCACATCGCGCACCGCCGCTTGTGGTTCCCGGTGGTGGTGTAGGCGGATCATGCGGTAGCGCTGGGAATGGTCTGCCAGCAAGTGCCAGAAATGCAGCAGCCAGGGCGACCCGCAGGCGGCAACCAAGCTTGCGTGAAAGCGCCGGTGCCGCGCCTCCCAGGCGAGCCGACCCTCGGGCGTATCCGGCAGGGCGGTTTTCTGCAGCACGTGCATCGATGCCACAATCTCCGCCTCCCAGTCCGCATCGCCGTGGGTGATGGCGAGCGTCAGGCATTGGCGTTCGATCACGCGCCTGGTCGCCATCAGATCGGCAAAGCCGCTGGCGGAGGCTGCCGCCACCCGGGCGCCGCGGTGGGTTGAGGTCTCAACGAGGTTTTCCGCCGTCAGCCGCATCAACGCCTCGCGGATCGGCGTCAGCCCGAGCTGAAACCGCTCGAGCAAATCGGCGGCGGCCAGTCGTTCGCCGGGGGCGAGGCGGCCGTCCAAGATCTCCCCGCGCAGCCGGTGATAGGCCTGGTCTGCAGCACTCATTCGTCACGACCAACAGCAATTGACAGTCCCTATTTTATAAGATCATCATCATTCTATGACAAGGGCGGGGAGGCCCATGGACACGAAATCGATGACCTGGGCGTTAGCAACGCTCGATGTGGCGGGCACAGCGGTCGGCTGCCTGGAACAGGACGGCCACTGCTACCGCCTCGGCCCCACGCTCACCCGCGTCGGCCACCGGCCGGTCGAGCAGGTGATCGACTTGTTTCAGGATTGGTCCGCGGCGGAAGCCGCCCTCGCCCACGCAGGCAGCTTGCTTGATCCGGCGGACCGGGTAACCGGCCCCCGCCTTGCCCCGATCCGCTATCCCGGCAAGATCCTGTGCGCTGGGGCGAACTACTTCGACCATCTGGCCGAAATGGGCATGCCGGACGCGAAGAAGGCAGACCAGCGGCTGTTCTTCTTCATGAAGCCACCGCGCAACGCCGTCGTCGGCGAAGGCGCGACGGTGCACATGCCGATCGGCACCGCGGCGTTCGATTGGGAAGTGGAACTGGCGCTCGTGATCGGCCGCACCGCGCGTAACGTGTCGGTGGCGGCAGCCCTCAGCCACATCGCGGCCTGGACCGTGGCGATCGACTTCTCCGCCCGCGATCACAACCGCGCGCCAGAGACCTTCTACAAACTCGATTGGGTGGCGGGCAAAGCGAACGACACCTGCTGTCCGCTCGGCCCCCGGCTGGTGCCGGCCGCGACGCTGGCGGATCCGCAGAATGTTGGCCTGAGGCTGAGCGTAAATGACGAGCTCAAGCAAAACGGCCGGTCGACCGACATGATCTTCACGGTGGCGGAACAGATCGCCACTGCATCGCGGATCATGACCCTCGATCCGGGCGATGTGCTGCTGACCGGTACGCCCGCCGGCGTCGGTGCGCCCAAGCGCACGTTCCTGAGTGTCGGCGACCGGGTGGATGCCGAAATCGAAGGTATTGGCCGTTTATCCGTCGTGATCCAGCCGCCGCGCTGAGCGCGC
>JAAFHH010000222.1:0-1143 GCA_013297545.1 Alphaproteobacteria bacterium | reverse complement strand
TGTTATGAGAGCAGCCATCATCCTTGCCGTTGCGGTCGGCCTTGCCGGCCCAGCCGCTGCCCAAGTTGAAATCCGCGCGTCCACCGCGGCCCCCGCCGGCTCCCCGCTGACGGAGATGTTCACGGCGATCAAAACCCAGATGGAAGCGCGCTTCCCGGGCCAAGTCCGGGTTGCAGTCCACCCAGCCAGCAGCCTGTTTCGCCAGGGCACTGAACTGCCAGCGATGCAGCGCGGCAACCTCGAGATGGCAACCCCGGTGATGCCAGAGTTAGAGGCCCAGCTGCCGGAATACGGCGCACTGGGAGCGGCCTACGTGTTCCGCGATGTCGACCACATGCTCGCGACCTTCCGCGGCCCGATCGGCCAAGAATTCAGCGAGGCGGTGGCACAGCGCATGGGTCTGGTGATCTTGGACACCGGCTACCTCGGCACCCGCACGGTCAACCTGCGCACCGACAAGCAGATCCGCGTGCCGGCCGATCTCGCGGGCGTGAAGATGCGTATGCCGCCGGGGGCTGGCTTCCAAGCGATCGCGCGGGCGCTGGGTGCCACGGCCGTGTCGATGCCGATCACGGAAGTCTATCTGGCACTCAAGACCGGCGCGATCGACGCGCAGGACAACCCGGTCAACTTGACCCGGGACTGGAAGTTCCAAGAAGTCACAGCGCAAGTGATCTTGACCAAGCACCTGGTGCAGCCGGTGTTTGTGGCGATCGCCAAGCCGTTCTTCGACCGGCTGACCGCGGACCAACAGGCCGAACTGCGCAGTGCCGCGCGCGCCGCAACCGCGCGCCAGATCCAGCAATCGATCGCGGACGAGCAAGATGCGATCACCACCTTCCGCGCCGCCAACATCAAAATCGTTGAGCCGGACGTGGCCGCGTTCCGCGCGGCCGTGGTCGAACAATACCGCCAAGCGAACCTGACCGAGCGCTGGAAGCCCGGCCTTGCCGCCCAAATCGACGCCGTGCGGTAGCGTGCTCACCCGCCTCGTCCTTGGGGTGCAGCGAACCGCAGAGGCGATTTCGGTCGCCCTGCTGTTCGCCACCTTCGCGATCACCTTGGCCGGCGTGACCGCGCGCTACGCCTTCAACCGCCCGCTCGCCTGGTCGGACGAGCTGGCGATGATCCTGTTGGTCTGGG
>JAAFHH010000226.1 GCA_013297545.1 Alphaproteobacteria bacterium | reverse complement strand
CGCGCTGCATGGCGAGCTCGCACGTGTCCCGGCCCTCGCGGCCACGCTGCCAGCAGCCCTAGCAGCCGTCCAAGCCGAAATCGATCGGTTGACCGCTTAAGCCGCCCGCGGCGTCGCGTTCTCGGTCAGGATCGCGTAGAGCGCATCGGCGCTGTCGCAGCCGCGCAGCTTCTCGCAGGTCGCGCGATCGCGCAGCAAGCGGGAGACGCGGGCGAGCGCCTTCAGGTGATCAGCACCGGCACTTTCCGGTGCGAGCAGCACGAACACCAGGTCGACCGGTTGCTCATCGATCGCTTCGAAATCGATCGGCTGGTGCAGCTTGGCAAACAAGCCATAAAGCCCGTCGAGGCGGGCGAGCTTGCCATGCGGGATCGCGATCCCGGCACCGACACCGGTGGTGCCCAAGCGTTCGCGTTCCAGCAGCACTTCGAACACGTCGCGATCGGTTGCGCGCTCGGCAATGCCGGGCAGCTGGGCTGCGCGGGTCGCGAGGTCCTGCAAGGCCTGCTTCTTCGAGCCGGCCTTGAGGTTTGCGATCACCGCCGCGGGCGAGATCAGATCGGAAATGTCCATGCTGCGCTCGTACCCTCTAGGCGCCGGCAGACCGCCCGAGCGCAGCCATCCCATCGCGAGGCTGCGTGGCGCTGGGGTCGATCCATCCGTAGTTACCGTCGGTGCGCCGATAGACAAGATTGAGCCCTCCATGGGCGGCATTTTTGAACAAGAGGAACGGTTGCTGGCCAAGATCAAGGCGCATCGCCGCTTCGCCAACCGAGAGGGTGAGGATGTCTGCGGTGAGTTCCGCGACGATCAGCGGCGCATCGGGTGCGGACATGGTCTCGGCATCGTCCGCCACGAAGTCGAGCACGGCGTAGGGTGCCGCCATGCTTTCGGGTGCCGGGTTGCGGTGGTGATCGTTCAACCGGCGCTTGTGGCGGCGCAGCCGCTTGGCGACGGTATCCACCGCCGCATCGCAGGCCGGATAGACCTCCCCCGCAGACGCCGATGCCACGGCGTTGACGCCGCGGCCAACGTGCACCGAGATGTCACAGCTGTAGAGATGGCCACTGCGGCCAACGACCACCGACGCCTCCAGCGCATTGGCGAAGTATTTCGCAACGGCAGCGGTCAGCGTGTCGCTGATATGCATGGTCAACGCCTCGCCTACGTCGAGGTGACGACCGGTCACAGTTACCTTCATTTGCGACGCCAAGCCTATATTCTGTGCATGGTCTTTCCCCGCGTGCGGTTCGACCATGTCTTTGGAGCCCGGACCCTAGAGCCGGGTCGGGGCAGCGTCAAGTGTGGTTGCTGCAACGCAGTAAAGTGACAAATCGGCAACATTGCCAGGGACTAGGCCGCGCGCCGCTGCGGCGTCGTCAGGGCCGCCAAGGCCGCCAAGGCCGCCTCGCGCAACGCGTGGGCTTCTTGGCGGTGGCGGTGCTTGACCGGGCCGTAGCCGCGAATCCGTTCCGGTATGCTGGCGAGCGTCACGGCGGCGTCCAGACTGTCGGCACTCAAGTGGCTGAGGATCAGGGTGATGTCCGCGTCGTACTGCTGGATCAGCGCGCGTTCGTCGCGGCGTTCTTGGCTGTAGCCGAAGATGTCCCATTTGGTGCCGCGCAGCCCTTTGAGACGCGCCAGCAGTGCAAAGGCGTGGGTCATCCAAGGGCCGAAGCGGCGCTTGTCCGGCCGGCCGGTGGTGGCGTTGACCTCCGACAGCAGCGGCGGGGCGAGGGTATAGACCAGCTTGTAGTCGCCTTCGAATTGGGCGGCGACCGTGGCCGCGAAGGTGCCGTCGGTGTAGAGGCGGGCGACTTCGTATTCGTCCTTGTAGGCCATCACCTTGAACAGATAGCGCGCGACGGCTGCCGTCAGCCGGTCGGTGCCGATGCGTGCAGCTTCAGCCGCGCGAACCTCGGCGACGCGGGTGCGGTAGCGTTCGGCGTAGGCGGCGTCTTGATAGTCCGTCAGGAACGCGACGCGGCGGGTGATCGCTTCGTCCAGCGTTTCGGCCAAGCGCCGGTGCGCGGGTGCGGCCGTCGCGGGTCGGGCGGCCGCGATGACGGCGGGCAGGTCCAGGGCGGCACGCCGGCCCCACAGGAACGCTTGGCGGTTGAAGCCAACGGCCTGGCCGTTGAGCTCAATCGCGCGCTCCAGCGCAGATGGGCTGACCGGCAGCAGGCCGCGTTGGCTGGCAAAGCCCAGCAAAAAGCAGTTGGTAGCAATCGCATCACCCAGCAGGCCGGTTGCGATGCCGGTGGCATCCAGCGCCAGCACACCGGCATCGCCCGCCGCTTGGCGGATCGCGCGTTCCAGCGCATCACTCGGGAAGGCGAGGTCGGGCTTGCGGGTGAAGTCCGACGTCATGGTCTGGTGGGTGTTGACCAGCACGGTGGTGACACCCGCGCGCATCTTGGCCAGCGCGTCGGACGAGCCGGTGGTGACGAAATCCGCCCCCAGCACCAGGTTCGCCTGGCCAGCCGCGATCCGCACCGCTTTGAGACTGTCCGCGGACTGTCCGATGCGGACATGGCTGAACACAGCCCCACCCTTTTGCGCGAGACCGGTCATGTCGAGGACAGAGACACCACGGCCTTCGAGGTGCGCTGCCATACCAAGCAGCTGGGCGATGGTCACCACACCGGTCCCACCGACGCCGGTCACCAGCACGCTGTAAGGCTGGTCGACGGGGATGAGGGTGGGGTCCGGCAGATCGGGCCAACTGCCAGCGGCGGCGGGCTTCGGCTTCTTCAAGGTGCCGCCCTCAACCGTCACGAACGACGGACAGAAGCCACGCACGCAGGACAGATCTTTGTTGCAGGAGGACTGGTCGATCTGGCGCTTGCGGCCGAATTCAGTTTCAACCGGCACGATGGAGACGCAGTTCGACTGCACGCCGCAATCGCCGCAGCCTTCGCATACGCTCTCGTTGATGACGACCCGGGTGGCGGGATCGGCCATCTGGCCGCGCTTGCGCCGCCGGCGTTTTTCGGTGGCACAGGTTTGGTCGTAGATCAGCGCGCTGACGCTCGGCTGCTCGCGCAACTCCCGCTGCACCGCTTCGAGTTCGTCGCGGTGGCGGATGGTGGTGCCGGGCGCAAAGCCGGCACCGATCGGGTATTTGTCTGGCTCATCCGTCACCACGATGATCGGGTGCACGCCCTCGGCGGCCAGCTGGGCCGACAGTTGCGGGACGGTGAGCGGGGCGTCGACCGGCTGGCCGCCGGTCATGGCAACCGCGTCGTTGAACAAGATCTTGTAGGTGATCGCCACTTTGGCCGCGACGGCAGCCCGGATCGCCAGCAGGCCGGAATGGCTGTAGGTGCCGTCGCCCAGGTTCGCGAACACATGGGTTTCGGTCGTGAACGGTGCTTGGCCGATCCACGCCACCCCTTCGCCACCCATCTGGGAGAAGGTTTCGGTGCGCCGGTCCATCCAGGTCACCATGTAGTGGCAACCGATGCCGGCGAGTGCGCGGCTGCCCTCCGGCACTTGGGTCGAGGTGTTGTGCGGGCAGCCGGAACAGAAGGTGGGAACCCGGTCGAGCGCTGGCACGATGCCGGCGAGGTCGCGTTCCTTTTGTTCGATCACGCCAACACGCTCGGCCATGCGCTCAGAGGTGTAGAACGGGGCGAGGCGGGCGGCGATCACCTTGGCGATGGTGGCCGGGGACAGTTCGCCCGAGGACGGCAAGATCCACTGGCCCTGTTCGTCGAACTTGCCAACCACGCGCGGGCGCACGTCCGCCTGCCAGTTGTAGAGCTGTTCTTTCAGCTGGTTTTCGATCACCGCGCGCTTCTCTTCGACCACCAGGATTTCCTGCAGGCCTTCGGCGAAGTGGCGAATGCCGTCGCGCTCGAGCGGCCAGGGCATGCCGACTTTGTAGACGGTCAAGCCGATCTCGGCGGCGAGTGCGGCATCGATGCCCAGATCATCCAGCGCTTGGCGGACATCGAGGTAGCTCTTACCCGTGGTCACAATGCCAAAGCGCGGGCGGGGCGCGGCCATCACCACATGGTTCAGCCGGTTGGCGCGCGCAAACGCCAAGGCGGCGTAGAGCTTGTGGCGCATCAAGCGGAGTTCCTGCTCGATCGGCTTATCCGGCCAGCGCAGGTTGAGGCCGCCGTGCGGCATCGCGAAGTCGGTCGGTATGATCGCTGGATCGGCCAAACGGTCGAGGCTGACGGAGGCAGAACTGTCGACCGTCTCCGCGATCGTTTTCATCGCGATCCAGCAGCCGGAAAACCGGCTCATCGCCCAGCCAATCAAGCCGTAGTCGAGGATTTCTTGCACGCCCGCCGGGTTCAGCACCGGGATCATCGCGTCCATAAACGCGTATTCGGACTGGTGCGGCAAGGTGGAGGATTTGCAGGCGTGATCATCGCCCGCCAGCACCAGCACACCGCCCTTGGCCGAGGATCCAGCGTTGTTGCCGTGCTTGAGCACGTCGCCCGACCGATCGACGCCCGGCCCCTTGCCGTACCACATGGCGAACACGCCATCGACGCGGGTGTCAGGATAAAGGCTCGCCTGCTGGGAGCCCCAGACAGCGGTTGCCGCCAAATCTTCATTGAGGCCGGGCTGGAACACGATGTCGTGGGCGGCGAGGTGCTTGCGCGCCTCCCACAAGCCCTTGTCGAGCCCACCCAACGGCGAGCCGCGATAGCCGGAGATAAAGCCGCCGGTGTTGAGGCCCGCGGCCCGGTCGCGGTCACGCTGAAGCATGGGTAAGCGCACCAGCGCTTGCGTGCCGGTCATGAACACCCGACCCGAGGTGCGGGTGTAGCGATGATCGAGTTGGTAGCTTGCGTCGAACGGTGCCATGGCGGCTGGACCTCCCCCCGAATGTCCCTAGGCGTCACGCTAGGCGCGCGGCCAGACGAGAGCAATGGCCGCCAGCAGCCCGCTGCAAGAACGCAAGAAACGGCAGGGATGCTTACCTGTTTGTGAGCTGTTCGTGCATCGCGCAGCCTCGGGGCGGTCGAATCGTGCGCGCCAGGAACGGTGGTCGCGCGGGGGGTTTTCGCGTATAACCGTGGGTATGCAGATGACTGAAGCTCTCGCACTCCTGTCGCGCAGCGACATTGATGGCCCGCGTGCCCTCGATACGCTCTCCGCTGTCGCTACGGCCGCCGGGCAGGAAGCCGCCAATCAGACGCTCCAGCTGTGGTTGGCCGAGCCTGTGAACGCCCGGTCGGCCCTCGCCCAAGCAGCCGTGATGATTGCCTTTCATCGCACCGATGTTGCGGTGGTGATCCTAGAAGCCGCAGTCCGGGCTCTGCCCGATCACATCGAGCTGCTGGATCACTTGGCCAATGCCTTGGTGCGGCGTGCCGACCGCGCCGGCGCGATCGCGCTCTGGCGGCGCTGGGCGGAGCGGCATCCCAATGATCCGATGGGGTGGTACAAACTCGGCTACCACCTGATCGATCACGGTGGCGCAGCCGCGGGTGCCATCGCGTTGCAACGGGCGCGCGCACTGTCGCCCGCGATGACGGCGGCAACCGCCAACCTCTATACCGCGCGAACATTGGCTGGGCAGCCAGCGGCGTTCTTGCTGGACGAGCTGTCGGCAACGGATCGGGTCGTGTGCTACCGCACCTGCGGCGTCTTCACGGCTTGATGGCAAGCCCCTGACCCGTT
>JAAFHH010000228.1 GCA_013297545.1 Alphaproteobacteria bacterium | reverse complement strand
TTTTTTTTTTGGATCGTCGAGGACGATTTCGATAGCGAATACCGCTACGAAGGCCGTCCGCTGGCTGCCCTGCAGGGCTTAGATCAGCACGGTCGGGTGCTCTATGTCGGCACCTTCAACAAGGTGCTGTTCCCGACCCTGCGGCTCGCCTACCTGGTGGTGCCGCCGGATCTGGTCGACCGGTTTGCCGCTGCGCGCCGCTACATCGACGGCCACTCGCCCCAGCCGGAGCAGCGGACGTTGCACGCCTTCATCGAAGAAGGCCACTTCGCCGCCCACCTGCGCCGCACCCGCATCGCCTACCAGCAGCGCCAGGAAATCCTGGTCGCAGCGCTGAACGCCCGCCTGGGCGGCTTGGTGGACGCGAAGGCACAGCCCTCTGGCATGCAGTTGGTGGTCGGCTTGCCCGATGGTGTGCGCGATCAGGATTTGAGCGTGGCCGCCGATGCGCTTGGCCTGACAGTGTCACCGCTCAGCCGCTACCACTTGACGCCCGGCGGGTTGAATGGGGCGCTCTTGGGCTATTCCGGCTTTGCGCCGCCAGCCCTAGTGCGCGCAGTCGATCGCCTGACCCCGCTGATCGAGCGCATGGCGCGCCAGAAGGCGGCGTGAGCTAGGGTTTGGTCAGGCAGACCACCCACCCCGGCACATCCTCTCCCCGATCTTGGCGGGTGGAGGTTGCGGTGATGGTTGCGTCCAAGCGCTGAAGGAGCGCCGCCACGTAGGCGTGCGCATGGGCGTATCGGTTGCCCTGGTGCAGGGTCCAGGTGCCGCTCTCCGCGGCTTCGAGGGTGAAGAGGGCAGTGCCACCCGGCACCAGCACCCGCGCAATCCCAGCGAGGACCGGCGCGAGGTCGCCGATGTAGACCAGCACGTCGGCTGCGAGAACAAGATCGACCGAGCCGGCGGCGGTATCGGCGAGGGCGGTATCGAGGTCGGCTTCGATCAGCCGGCGATAGCACCCGCGCGCTTCTGCCCGCAGCAGCATCTGGGCTGAAAGGTCGACCCCGTCGATCGCCGCACCGAGGTCGGCGAACGCCTCGCCCGCAAGCCCGGTGCCGCAGCCAAGGTCGAGAATCGTGTTGGGTGCAGGCCGCCTAAGGGTGTTCCACGTCTCGCGCAGCAGGGCGGGGGCGCGGTAGTCCAAGCGCTGGACCAGTTCGCGATCAAAGCGCCCAGCGTAATCGTCGAACAGCTGACGCACGAAGGCGGCGGGTGCGCGCGCGGGCACACTGACACCAAGGCGGGCGAGTGCGAAGCCGGCGCCCAACCCGTCCGCGGGGTCTTCGGCCAGCGCCACGCGCTGGGCTTCGATTGCGTTCTGGACGTCCCCGAGCGCCTCATAGGCGATCCCGCGGGTGTGGGCAACGCGCGCGCCGTTCGGCAGGGGGGCGAGCACGGCGAGTGCAGCTGCGGGTGCTCCCGCCATCAGCTCTAGCGCCGCACGGTCCAGGCGGATCATCGGCTCGTCCCGCTGGGTCAGCAGCTGGTCGAGCAGTGCGCGGGCGGCATCGAAGCGCCGGGTTGCTTTATGGGCAAGCGCAAGGTTGCGCGCCGTGACCCGGTTGGTTGGCTCAGCACTCAGCGCCCACTCCAAGTCGGCCGCCGCTTCGGCGCCAAGCCCAAGGCCGAGGAGGGCGGCACCGCGGTTCGCGCGCGCCCGTGTGTAAGCAGGATCGCGTTCGAGGGCCGCGTTGAACGCACCGAGCGCGCCATCGACATCCCCGGCTTCCAGGCGGGCGGAGCCGAGATTGTTCCAAACCTCTAGCGGTGCTGTGTCGGCGGCGGCGGATTCGAGGAACAGTAAGGTCGCGGGTCGGTCGCCCTCAGCCCGCGCGACGTCGGCCGCTTCGGCCAGCACCACGGGGTCGCTCAAGCCCGTGTCGAGCGCTTGGCGCCACACAGCGAGCGCATCACCGCCAGCCATCCGTTCCGCGCGGGCCAATGCGACCAGCACCGGCACTGCTACGGGGCCATCGGTGAGGGCTGCGCGCAGATGCGCGCGCGCCTTCACGCCGCGCTGCTGGTCGAGGGCGATCAGGCCGAGCAGATAGTGCGCACCGGCCTGGCGCGGGTTGCGGCGCAGCAGGGCTTCGGCGCGCCTAGTCGCGGCGTCGCGCTTGCCGGCATCGAGCAGCCGGAACGCATCGGCCAGATCAGCCCCACTCACGCGCGGCCGAACCGCCGGGCGATGCGGGTGGTCGCCTCATCCAAGATTTCATCGCGCTTGGCAAAGCAGAACCGCGCGAAGGCGCCGGTCGGCCGCGCCCCGGCGTAGAACGCACCCACCGGGATCGCGGCCACGCCAACGTCCGTGGTGAGATAGCGGCAGAACGCCTCGTCATCGCCATCAAAGCCGGTGCTCGCGACATCGATGGATAGAAAGTATGTCCCCTCGGCCGGCAACACGCCAAGGCCTGCGCGTTCAAGGCCGCGGGCCAGGCGATCGCGCTTGGTCTGCATTTCCTGGGTCAGGCCCTGGTAGTAGTCGTCGCCCTGGTTGAGGCCCGCCGCGACAGCCGCCTGCAGGTTCGGCGGGGTGGTGAACACCAAGTACTGGTGGGCGCGCGCGATGCGGTCGATCAAGGCGGCCGCCGCGGTGATGTAGCCGACTTTCCAGCCGGTCAGGCTGAAGGTCTTACCGGCGGAGCCGATTTTGATCGCGCGCTCCGCCATGCCGGGCATGGCCAAGAGCGGTAAGTGCGGCCGACCATCGAAGCAGATGTGTTCATAAACCTCATCGCACACGGCGTAGGTGTCAAACTGCTGGACCAGGGCTGCAATCGCGCCGAGCTCGGCTGCGGTGAACACCTTGGCCGCCGGGTTCATCGGTGTGTTGTATAGAATCAGCTTGGTCTTCGCACTGAAGGCTGCCGCCAACTGGTCAAGCGGCAGCGCCCACTCCGGCGGGGCGAGCCGCACGGAGACCGGGATGCCACCCGCGCGCCGGATGATCGGCAGGTAGCTGTCGTAGAGTGGCTCGATCACCACCACTTCATCACCAGGCTCAATCAGCGCGAACAGCACAGCGGCCAGTGCTTCGGTCGCACCAGACGTCACCATGGTCTGGGTCGTCCAGTCGACCTCCAGGCCATAGAAGCGCAGGTCGTGTGCTGCCACCGCCTGGCGCAGGTCCGGCAATCCTAGCATCGGTGGGTACTGGTTCGACACCGTGGTGAGGGCGGCAGCCGCTGCCGCCACCACCGGGGCCGGGCCATTGCCCTCTGGAAAGCCTTGGCCGAGGTTGATCGCGTTGTGGTCGCGCGCAAGCCGGCTCATCACTTCGAAAATCGTTGTGCCGTATTCGGCCAGCGTCGCGTTCGTTGGCTTCACGCTATGCTCCTTGACGTCTGCGGCGGTAAGTTTAGCCCGACTGCGGGCAAGGGGGGAACGATCATGAACCGCATCCTGGCGCTAGTGGTGCTGCTGGTCTCGACCGAGGTGGGGGCAGCGACGGTTGAAGCGCGCCGCTTGATGATTGCGGCTGCTCATCCGCTCGCGGTCGAAGCCGGCGTGCAGATGCTGGAGCGCGGTGGCGCCGCGATTGATGCCGCGGTCGCGGTGCAAGCCGTGCTCGGCGTGGTCGAGCCACAATCTTCCAGCCTTGGCGGCGGCGGGTTCATCCTGCGCTGGGACGCAGCCGCCGGGAAGTTGGAGGCGTTCGACGGCATCGCCAGCGCTCCAGCGGCAGTCACTGCCAGCCTGCGCACCGACGTCTCCGGCCGCTTGCTGCCGCTCGAGCAAGTGCGCTCCGGCGGTCGATCGGTTGGTGTGCCCGGCGTGGTGCGCCTGCTGGCGGAAGTGCACCAGGCCTATGGCCGGCTGCCGTGGGCGAGCCTGTTTGAGCCGGCGATTCGATTGGCCGAAGGTGGGTTTCCGATTGCACGTTACGTCGCCTCGCTCACCCCGCGGTCGCTGGATCTCGCGAGTGATCCGGTGTTCGGCCCGATGCTGTTCGATGCTGATGGCCGGCCAAAGCGGATTGGCACGATCACCACCAATCCGGCGCTTGGCGCCTCCATGCGCGCAATCGCGGCAGATCCGGAGGCGTTCTACCGCGGGCCGTTGGCGGAACAGATCGTTCGCGCGGTCGCCAGCACGCCGGTGCCCGGCTTGCTGACGCTGGCGGACCTCGCCGGCTACCGGGTTGAGCGGCGCGATCCGATCTGCCGGCCGTTCTTGGACACAACCGTGTGCACCATGCCGCCGCCGAGCTATGGCGGCTTCAACGTGCTGCAAACACTCGCCATCCTGCAGGCCCACGGTATCCAAGCGGTCACCCCCGGCAGCCTGGCCGCGAGTGACTTGCGCCTGCAGGCAAGCCGGATCGCCAACGCCGATCGCCGCGGCTGGATCGCCGATCCCGCGTTCCATCAAATCCCGATTGCGGCGCTGCTGACTGATGAGCGCATGGCTGTGCGCGCCAAACTGCTGGTGCCAGGAGCGCCGCTCGCTCAAATCCGCGCCGGCGATCTCGGCGGGGCTGGCCACCAGCCCGAAGCACCGTCCGAGACCAGCCATATGTCGATCGTCGCACCCGACGGCGAGGCGATCAGCTTCACCACCACGACCAATCTCAATTTCGGCGCCCGTATCGCGCCGGGCGGCATCGCGCTCAACAACGCGATGACCAATTTCTCCACACCCGGTCAGCCGAACCGCATGCAGGGCGGCAAGCGGCCGATCACCTCGATGGCGCCGACCATGGCGTTCGATCGTGCCGGGCGCTTGATCCTGGTCGGCGGGGCCGCGGGCGGTGGGTTTATCGACGACTACATCGTGGCCCAGCTGGTGGGCGTGCTCGCCTGGGGTCTGGATCCGGCAACCGCACTCAGCCTGCCGCACCTTGGTGTGGAGGGAAACACGGTGGATGTGGAGGCAAATACGCCGCTCGCAGCCCAAGTCCCAGCGCTGCGCGCCATGGGCCACGATGCGCGCGCGGTGGAACTGCGCTCCGGCGGGCAGCTGATCCAGCGCCTGCCGCTCGAAGGCACCTTGCGCGGATCGGGCGAGCCCCGCCGCGATGGGGTCGCGATCGGGCGCTAGCCGGCCTTCGCTGCCGGCCTCAGCACGTGGCTGTGGCTTTCAGCGTAGAGCCGGCTGTCGGTGAAATCCGCCGCGCCGAACACCCGGCCGACCAGGATCAGCGCCGTGCGGGTGATGCCGGCGGCTTTCACCTGCTCGCGGATGTCGCCAAGCGTACCACGCAGGAATGCTTGGTCCGGCCAGCCGACCCGGTAGGCCACCACCACCGGGCAGTCTGCGCCGTAGAGCGGGGCGAGCTCGCGCACCACCTTGGCGAGGTTGGTGATCGAGAGATGGATCGCGAGGGTGGCGCATGAGGCACCCAAGGTCGTCAAGTCCTCCCCCGCTGGCATGGCGGACGAGCGGGTGGCGGTGCGGGTGAGGATCACCGTCTGCGCCACATCGGGCAGGGTTAGTTCCTGCTGCAACGCTGCCGCCGCGGCGGCATAGGCCGGCACGCCAGGCACGATCTCAAAGGGGATGTCGAGCGCGCGCAGGCGGCGGATCTGTTCGGCGACTGCCCCGTACAGCGACGGGTCGCCCGAATGCACCCGCGCGACATCATGGCCCGCCGTGTGCGCCGCCTCGATCTCAGCGAGGATCTGATCGAGGTGCAGGGC
>JAAFHH010000221.1 GCA_013297545.1 Alphaproteobacteria bacterium | reverse complement strand
CCGCTGGTCGGACGCCGAAGCCGAAGAATCGACCCGCGGCACCGCGGCCGACGGGCTGGTGCGCGCGGACGCCAAGGGCAACCCGGTCGAACAGAAGCGGGCGCTGCGCGGCCGCTACGATAAGGCGCCGAGGTTCTGGCGTGCCCTCGGCCTCTTCCTCTACCGCTACATCCTGCGCGGTGGCTTTCGCGATGGCGTGCCCGGCTTGATTTTCTTTGTGCTGCAGACCTTCTGGTTCCGGTTCCTGGTCGACGCCAAGCTGTGGGAACGGGAGCAGGGCCGATGAGCACGTGCCTTGCCTGCGGTGGCGCGCTGACGGTCAGCTTGAGCCCTGTCTACGACACGCGCTTTGGCATCCCCAATCGCTACGAGATCGCGCGCTGCAGTGCGTGTGATCTCGAACAGACCGTGCCGCGGCCGACGGGGGCGGAACTCGGCCAGTTCTACGCCGCGCACTACAACGCCGGTGCCGGGCGTGGCAGCCGCTATGCCGCGTGGCGGGAGCGGTTTTTTGCTTCGCCGCTCTACCGGCTGTTTCTGGCGCTCGACAGCGACATCAGCTTCCATGGCCGCACCGGCACTGGGCGGCTGCTCGATATCGGCTGCAACGAGGGGCGGAACTTGGCGTTCTACCGCCGGTCCGGCTTCGAAGTGGAGGGGCTGGAGACCAACCCGGTTGCCCGTGCGACGGCGATCGCCGCTGGCTATACCGTGCACGGCGCGGACCTCTCAGACTTCCAACCGGCTGAGCGCTATGACGTCGCGGTGCTCTCCAACGTGCTGGAACACGCGCTTGATCCGGCCGTGATGCTGGCGGACATCGCACGCATCTTGGTGCCGGGCGGGCAGTTGTGGATTTCGTGTCCCAACGCGCGATCCTGGCTGCGTACCCAAGGGGGCGCGAACTGGATCAACTGGCACTTGCCGTTCCACATCGTTCACTTCTCCGACGCGACCTTGCGCGCGACGTTGGAACGCTGCGGCTGGACGGTGGAGGCAACCGACCAGCAGACGCCAGCCCTTTGGGTCGCGCAGACCTGGCTCGCTATGGCGACGGCGAAGCCCGGTCAGCCGACGGTGAGCCTGCGCCGTCCGATCCCGATGCTGGCTTTGATGGCGCTGGCGCGCGGGCTGTTGTTCCCGTGGCTCTGGTTCGCCAATCGGATCGGGCGGGGTGACTGCTTGATCGCAATCGCCCGCGCCCCGGGCCAGCAGCCATGACCGGCTTGCGCGTGCTGCTGCACGACTATCCAGGCCATGCGTTTCCCGTGCAGCTCGCCCGATCGCTAGCGGCGCGGGGGCACGAGGTGCTGCACCTGCACTGTGCCAGCTTCTCGTCGCCGCGCGGGCCGCTCGCACCGGCACCCGATGATCCGCCGAGTTTGACCCTCGAAGCCCTGTCGCTGGGCGGTGCCGTTCAAAAATACGACTTCATCACCCGCTGGCGCCAGGAACGCGCCTATGGCCGCCAACTGGTCGAGCGGGTGGCGGCCTGGCGGCCCGATGTCGTGCTCGGCGGCAATGCCTCGATCGATCCGCAAGCGGCCTTGCAGGCATGGGCGCGCAAGCACCGGGTTGGGTTCCTCTACTGGCTGCAAGATGTCCACGGCATTGCAATCACGGCGATCCTTGCCCGCAAGCTGGGTCCCATCGGCCGGGTGATCGGCAAAGTCTACACCGCGCGCGAACGCGAGCTATGGCGGCGATCGGATGTGGTGGTCGCGATCACGGAAGACTTTCGCGCCATCTTGACTGATGCGTCCGTCGCCGCTGATCGCATCGCCATCGTGCAGAACTGGGCGGATCTGGAAGATCTGGCCCCGCGCCCGAAAGACAACGCCTTCGCCCGCGCCCACGGGCTGCACGATAAGACCGTGCTGCTCTATTCCGGCACCATGGGGTTGAAGCACAATCCGGAACGCATGGTCGAGCTCGCGCGCGCGTTCCGGACCCGGCCGGAAGTGCGCATCGTCGTCGTCTCGGAAGGCATTGGCGCTGATCACATCGCGGCTGCCAAAGCCGCCGAAGGGCTCGACAATCTAATCGTGCTGCCGTTCCAGCCCTACACGGTGCTGCCAGATCTCGTTGGCAGTGGTGACATTCTGTGTGTGCTGCTGGAGCCGGAGGCTGGGATTTATTCCGTGCCCTCCAAGCTCTTGACCTATTGCTGCGCTGGTCGCGCGGTGCTGGGCGCGATTCCAGCCGAGAACCTTGCGTCGCGCATCATCGAACGCAACGGCATCGGCCAGTCCGTTGATCCATCGGATGGGGCCGGCTTCGTTGCCGCCGCCGAAGCATTGGTGGCCGACGCGCCAGCCCGCATCGCCATGGGCAGTGCGGCCCGGCTCTACGCCGAGGCGACCTTCGACATCACGACGATCACCGACGGGTTCGAACGCCTGCTGACCGAGGCGCGCGACCGCGGGCGGGGTTAGAGCGCGTGGCGGCGGTAGAGCTCGGCGATGTCGCCGCCCCATTCATCGTGGAAGTCGGCGAGCCAATCATCCGCGACGGTGCGGCCGGAGGCGGCGATGGTGAACAGCGGGTCAAGGTACTTCGCCTCATCCTCGCCACCCGGACCGCGCACCGCGCGGCGGCGCAGGCCTTCGCGGGCGATGGTCAGCACTTCCAGCGCAACATCGCGCACCGACCCGTGGCGGAACGGCGCGGCGAGTGCCATGCGCGGCACGTCTTCGCGTAAGCGCTGATGGTCTTCCAGGGTCCAGTCCGCGATCACGTCGAGGGCGGCATCGAGCATCTGGCGGTCGTACAGCAAGCCAACCCACAGCGCCGGCAGCGCGGTCAACAGGCGTGGCGGGCCAGCATCGGCCCCGCGCATTTCCAGGTAGCGCTTCAAGCGCACATCGGGGAACGCGGTCGAAACATGGTCGACGAAATCGCCAATGCCCGGGATTTCGCCGGGTAGGGCTGGCAGTTTGCCGGCCATAAAGTCCCGGAACGATTGGCCGGCAGCGTCGATGTAGCCATCGCGGTAGACGAAATACATCGGCATGTCGAGCAGGTACTGGGTGTAGCGCTCGAAGCCAAAGCCATCTTCGAATACGAAGGGTAAGTGGCCGCTGCGATCGGGATCGGTGTCGCGCCAAATCTCCGACCGGTAGCTCTTGAAGCCGTTGCTGCGCCCAGCCCCGAACGGGGAGGACGCGAACAAGGCCGACGCGATCGGCTGCAGCGCCATCGACACCCGCATCTTCGCCACCATGTCGGCTTCATCGGCGTAGTCGAGGTTGACCTGGACGGTACAGGTCCGGGTCATCATGTCGAGGCCGAGGCTGCCGCGCGTCGGCATGTAGCGCTTCATGATGCCGTAGCGGCCCTTCGGCATCCACAGCATGTCCTCACGCGACCAATCCGGCGTGAACCCGGCGAGCAGGAAGCCTGCCCCCATCTCGGCTGCAACTGCGCGCGCTTCTTCCAGGTGCGTGGTGAGTTCAGCCGCCGTCTCGTGCAGGCTCGCGACCGGCGCGCCGGAGAGTTCGAACTGGCCGGCGGGTTCCAGCGAGATTGCCTCAGCACCGCGACTGAGCGCGATCACCCGGTCGCCCTCGCGCACAGGCTCCCAGCCGAAGCGGGTCATGCCATCGAGCAGGCGGCGGATCGACGGCCCACCATCGGTCGCCTCATAGGGCAGCGGGCGGTGGTCTGTTAGGCGGAACGGGAACTTTTCGTGTTCGGTGCCGAGCCGCCACGCGCCGCGTGGCTTCGATCCGGCTTCGAACCATTCGGTGAGTGCGCGCGGGTCTGTGATCGGGGTACCGCGCTGTGAAGGTGTGCCTGCCATCGGGGGTTCCTGTGCGAAGAGCTCTAAGCGTCGGTGGCGAGCCGACCATGGCGAGGGGCGTGCGCGCCATCACCAAACTGGCTCTGCAGGGTTGCAAGCGCTGCAAGGGCAGCAGTATCCGCCCGCAGAATCCGGGGGCCAAGGCCGACCAAGAGGGTGCCCGGTCGTTCGGCCAGCATGCGCAGTTCGGATGGCTCAAACCCGCCCTCCGGCCCGATCAGCAGGGCGATCGGCCCCGTGAGGCGGAGGCTGCCGATCGGCTGTACGGGGCCGGCCTCAACTGCGGCAACCAGGGCGCGCTCGCCCGGCAGCTGGCTGAGGGCGGCATCGAGTGCGAGCGGCTCCAGGATGGTCGGCACGGTCATCCGCTCGCACTGTTCGGCCGCTTCGGTTGCGATCATGCCCAAGCGTTCCAGATTGGTGCGCGCGGATTGGGTGCGCCGGGTGATCACCGGGATCAGGCGCTCGACACCCAGTTCGGTTGCTTTCTCGACGATGAAGTCGACGCGGGTGCGCTTAACCAGTGCGAACAGCAGCCAGGGGCCAGGCTCGGCCATCGGCGCGCGCGTGGTACTCAGCACGCTCAAGGTGGCGCTGCCTTTGCCGAAGGCCGCGATGCTGGCGCGGAATTCCCCGTCCCGGCTGTTGAACACATCCACCGCAGCACCGGGCTGCAGGCGCAAGACCGTGCGCAGGTAGGCCGCTTGCTCGGGCCCGAGGGGCGCGTCCCCGCCAGCGGCCAGCGGCACATCGAGGTGGAGCCGCGCGCGCGCAGCGTCGCGATCTTCGATCGCAGCGGGGGTGGTGGCGACAGCGCCGGAAGCTTTGACCTTCATCGCGGCGGACTGTGCCCTGGCCCCGGTGCGCCTGTCGAGCCCTCCTGGTAGGTTGCAGGTGCGCACGGCGTGCGCCCTGCTTGCGCGCAGGTGATGTGCTCCGGCGCGCCACCCTTGGCCCGGCGCACCAGGCTTGGCCAGGTGAACACGCCACCGCGATCACTGGCGCGGGCGTGGCAGAAGGCACAAGACCGGTCGTCGATGCCGGGTCCCAAGGGGCGCCCTGCGATCGTGGTGCCAAAGCGCCAGCCGTCAATGCCGCGGCGCAGATAGAAGATGAGATCGCCGCTGGTCATCGCGATCGTGCTGTCGACCGGCACCGGCGCACCGGCCGCCACGGCCGCCAGCAATGCCGGATCAGCCACCATCTGGCGCTGCGCACCTGGTCGGTCGACCGTGACGTAGGGCTCAGACGCACCCGCTGGCGATATCATCGCCGCCGCGATGATCCAGGCACAGCGGGCCCGCGTAGTTAAGGTCATGATCATGCAAGAAACCTTAGCGCGCCCGGCGCCCACGTCCACCGCTGCCACTGGCACCTTGTCGCTGGAGGCGTTTTTCGCCGGGCGCACGCTGTGCCACGGCTGGTTCGAAGACCGCTTCGGCACGATCCGCCGGCGGTTCAGCGTGGATATTCAAGGCCATTGGTCTGGCCGGGTGCTCACCCTCGATGAACGCTTCGACTATGACGATGGCGAGACGGAGGGCCGGGTGTGGCGCCTCACACCAGACCGCAACGGCGCGTACGTGGCGGATTGCGACCAGTTGGTCCGCCCGGTGGTTGGCAAGGTCATCGGCCAAACCTTCGAGATGCGCTATGATTTCCGCTTGAAGCTGGGATCGCGCACGATCGTTGCGACGTTCGAGGATTGGATGCACCAGCAATCCGAGACAGTGATGCTGAACCGCAGCCGGATTTCCAAGTGGGGCATTCACTTGGGCACTGCCTGCTTGGTGTTTCACCGCCAGGCCTAAACGGTCAACGGGGCCCGAAGGCCCCGCTGCCGTACCACTCCCCCCGGAGGGTTAGTGCACGCTTTCGCCGTGCAAGCGCAGATCCAAGCCTTCCCGCTCGGTCTCGAGATCCACGCGCA
>JAAFHH010000220.1 GCA_013297545.1 Alphaproteobacteria bacterium | reverse complement strand
TCACTGTGCACCTCAAGGACAGCGATCTGCACTACCGCTTCGTCAACCGGTTCGCGACCAATCGCTGGGCCAAAACCGAAGCCTCGATGCTCGGCCACACGGCGGCGGAGATGTTTCCCGACAGCGCTGAGCTGGAGCGCATCACCCAGGTCGAACAGCAGGTGCTGGCCTCGGGCCTCGCCCAATCCTATCGCTCGGTGGTCGTGCAGGAACCGATGTGGGGGGTGAAGTCGCGCCTGACCCTGCCCGGTGGCGGGTTCGCCATCCTGTCAGTCGGCATCGATGTTGGGGATGCGATCCACGCAGAACGAATGGCGCGCCGGCAATCGGCCCTGCTGGACGCCATGATCGAAGGCTCGCCCGAAGGGATGCTCAGCCTGGATGCCAGAGGCTGCATCCACGCCTTCAATGCGGCTGCGGAGGCGATGTTTGCCACCACGCGGGTGCGCTGGCTTGGCCAATCGATCACAGCGCTGATCCCGGCCCCCCTGCCGCAGCCGGGCACGCAGTGGCATGTCATCACCCTCAACCGCGCCGATGGCAGCACGCTGCCAGCCGATGTCGCGGTGACCGAGACCCGCTTTGAAAGCGATGTCTTCCGCACCGTGCGCCTGCGCGGTGTGAGCGAGCGCTTGGAGCGCGAGCAAGCGCTGATCGAAGCGCGGGAGGTGGCACTCTCCGCCTCTCGGCTGAAGTCGCAGTTCCTTGCCATGCTCGGCCACGAGCTGCTCACCCCGCTGCACGCCATCATCGGCTTTGGCGAGCTGATCCGCGACGCCAATCCGACCAAGATCGAAGCCGTCTGGGCGGCCGAGGCGCTCGCCAGTGCACACGGCCTGCTCGATATCGTGACTGCGATGATCGACCTGATGCGGATCGAAGGCGGCCTGCTCGCCATGCGCCCGCAGCAGATCGACCTGAAGCGCTTGCTGCGCGAACGGGCACGGGCGTGGAGCCACCGGGATACCTCTCGCGTCACGGTGTCGGTCGAGCTGCCAGACGATCTGCCGGCGGTATTGGCCGATGGCCCGCGCTTGCGCCAAGCGCTCGACAATCTGCTCAGCAACGCGACTCGCTTCAGCCCGCCTGAGAGCACGGTTGAGGTGGTGGCCAGCCGCGATGGCGACACCGTGGTGTTGCGCATCCGCGATCGCGGGCCGGGCATGACACCCGACGCATTGGCATCCGCACTGGAACCATTCCGCCAGGCCGACGGGCGGCTCGCGCGCTCGGTCAATGGCCTTGGCCTTGGCTTGCCGATCGCGCGCGGCTTGATCGAGCTGCTGGGCGGCCACCTTACCATCGATACTGCGCCGATGGCGGGCACCAGTGTGGTGCTGCGCCTGCCGGCGGGGAGTGAACCATGAACGGTGCTGAAAGCCTGGTGCGGACCCTGCTGGCCGGTGGTGTCGATACCTGTTTTGCCAACCCCGGCACGTCGGAAATGCACTTCGTGGCAGCCCTGGACCGGTTTCCGGCCATGCGCTCAGTGCTTGGCCTGCACGAAACCGTGGTCACCGGTGCGGCCGACGGCTATGGCCGCATGAAGGAAAGCCCGGCGGCGACGCTGCTGCATTGCGGGCCTGGCCTCGCCAATGGCCTCGCCAACCTGCACAACGCCCGCAAAGCCCGCACCCCGGTGGTCAACATCGTGGGCGACCACGCAACCTACCACGTGGCATTCAACGCGCCGTTGACGGCGGATACACCCGCCATTGCAGCACCGATGTCGCACTGGGTGCACACCTCGACCACGGCCGCGGCGGTTGCCGGTGATGCCGCCGAGGCGATCCGCCAAGCACGCACCACGCCCGGTAACGTCGCAACTCTGATCCTGCCAGCCGATACCGCCTGGGGTTTGGCCGAGGGTGCAGCCGAACCGCGCGTGATCCCAGCCGCACCGATGCCGGCAGCAGAGCGGATCGAGCAGGCCGCGGCCTTGCTGCGCAGTGGCAAGCGGGTCTGCCTGCTGATCGCGGACCGGGCCTTGATGGCCGACGGCCTCGACCTCGCCGGGCGCATCACCGCGCGCACCGGCGCTGATCTGATGGCACCGACCAGCGTGCGCCGGATCCAGCGCGGCGCCGGTCGTGTTGGGCTTGAGCGCGTACCCTACCCGGTCGACATGGCAACGGCCCGGATGGCGCGCTACGACGTGGTGCTGCGCGTCGGTGCCGCCTCGCCGGTCGCGTTCTTCGCCTACCCGAACAAGCCGAGCGGCTTGCTGCGCCCGGATGTCATCGATGTCGAGGTGGCGGGGGTCGAACACGATCTGATCGGCACGCTCGTCGCCCTCGCGAGTGCCGTCGGGGCTGACCAAACCGCGGCTCCGGTGCTCGCCCACGCGCCCACACCGCCGCCAACGGGCGCGCTGACCCCGGACACGGCCGCCCAAGCAGTCGCCGCCACCTTGCCGGACCACGCGATCGTCGTCGACGAGGGGCTCACCTCGTCGCGCGCCATGGCGCTGACGACGGCGCAGGCGCCGGCGCATGACTGGATCCAGATCACCGGCGGGGCGATCGGCTGCGGTCTGCCGATGGCGCTCGGCGCCAGCATTGCCGCTCCGGACCGGCCGGTGCTGTGCCTGCAAGCCGACGGCTCTGGCCTTTATTGCCTACAGACGTTGTGGACCATGGCACGCGAGGGCACGCCCGTCGTGGTGATCATCTTCAACAACCGCGCCTACAAGATCCTGCAGGGCGAGATGACCAATGTCGGGGTCGAGAACCCCGGCCGAGTGTTTGCCGATCTGTTCCAGCTCGACCGGCCGGAAATCCAGTGGACTGACCTCGCCCGCGGCTTCGGCGTGCCGGGCGAGCGGGTGGCAACGGCCGAAGCGCTGACGGCCGCCCTCATTCGTGGCTACGCCAGCCGGGCGCCGTATCTCATTGAAGCGATGCTGTAGCCTAACCCGGCAGCCCGATTTCACTCACCCGTTCGACGACGCGCACCTCGATGCCCGGCACCATAAAGCGGGCGTGTTCGGTCGCGCGCAGCAAGTCTTCGGCGCTCACTTGGTAGAGGTCATCGGCGACGGCGTGGTCCGCGAACTGGGCTTTCAGCATCTGCACCAGCGTGTCGGCTTGATTGCAGGCGACCTGCGCCACCGGATCAAAGCGTCCGGGGCCCGCCGGGCGCAATGCGGTTAGGGTGCGCGCGGCCTCAACCACTGTACCGTGGCTCAGCACCAGCGCGTGGACATAGCGCTGGGTGCCCGCCACCGGCCGGCTCATGCCCATATCAAACCAGCGCGCCAGCCGTTCATGCGGCTTGCGCTGCTCTTCTAAGCGCTTGTACGCAACCAGTGCCAACCCGGTCGGTGCGGCAAACAGCGCGACGACCCCCAGCCCCCACAGCATCCACAACGGCATGGCCCCGTCTCCCCTCGCAGCCACTGTGGGAACGCTAGACCAGCTGATAACCCTACGCCAAATCAGTAATACATAAATCCGCATATTTTTTGGCATTGAATAGCCAGCATTCCTGACCATCTATCCGGTATCTGACGGGCTCAACCTGCACCAAATGACACCAAACGTCATGATTTGCAGGGGTGTCCGCGTCGTTACGCCAGGAGATAGTGATGGCCTCGGTTGCGGAAAAGACGGTCGACCTTACGCAGACAACCCGCCCAGCAGCGGCGGATCTCCGCTCGGCCACACCGTTGGTGTCGCCGCAGCTTGGCCAGGCCGCCGATCCGGTTGGCTTTGGTGTCCCGGCCGCGCGCGGCGTGGTTGGCATCCCGGGCCCGGTGGTGCCGGTGGTAACCGCGACCTTGATCGCTGGCATCATCGGCGTGCTGGTTGGCATTCTCGCACTCGGCATGAGCATCGCTGGCGGTGCCGGCTGGATGATTGGTGCGATCGTGTTCGGTGTCGTGGCCGCCGTGGTCGCCGGTACCGTTGCCGGTGAAGCCGCACAACCGGTCAGCCGGTTCTGGAGCCGCTCGTGACCATGGTCGCAAACAATGTCGATATGCCTCGCCGCAGCGAGGCGAACGCCGTGTTCGCCGCGCGCGTGTTGGGTGGCATGGCGATTGTGACCTCGGTGATCCTGGCAGCCACGCTTGCGTGGCTGACCAAAGGCTTCAGCGGGGAGCCCGTGCCGACCTGGATCGCGGTCTCGGTGATCGTCGGCTGGACGGCCGCGACGACCATCCCCGCCGTGCTGGTGCCGCGCAGCCTGCGCCGCAGCTAAGACACGCGCCGCTCTCACATCACCCCTGCTTGGCCTGCCCTCCCCAGTACCGACTGGGGAGGGGGCTGCGATCAACGAACACACTGCTTGAACGTCGTGCGGCGGCTGAAGCGATTGCCTACTCGCTATCCCGCCGCATCACCCGGGCTTTGTCGCGCTGCCAGTCGCGTTCTTTCTCGGTCTCGCGCTTGTCGGCCTTCTTCTTGCCTTTGGCGAGGCCAATCTCAACCTTCGCGATGCCGCGGTCGTTGAAGTAGACCGAGAGCGGGATCAACGTCACGCCATCGCGCTTGATCTGGCCCAGCAGCTTCACGCGTTGGCGGGAGCGCACCAGCAGTTTGCGCGGTCGGCGTTCTTCGTGGTTGAAGCGGTTGGCGGCGGTGTAGACCGGGATGTGGGCGTTGAACAGGTAGAGTTCGCCCTGCATCTCGCCGGCATAGCTCTCGACGATCGAGGCTGAGCCCTTGCGCAGGCTTTTCACCTCGCTGCCAACCAGCATGATGCCGGCTTCCACCGTATCGATGATGGAATAGTCGTAGCGGGCGCGGCGGTTGAGCGCTGCGTACTTGTCACCGTCGCGCATGTTAGAGGAGGCCCGCCCCTCGCATCGCCGCCTGCACGCGGGCTTGCGCCTCTGCGCTCGCCTCAACCAGCGGCAGGCGCACGCCAAGTCCGCCGTGACCGAGCAGCGAGGCCGCATACTTCACCGGCGCCGGGCTGGTCTCCGAGAACAGGGCTTCGTGCACCGGCGCCAACCGGTCGTTGATCGCCTGCGCGGTCTTGAGGTCACCCGCGACCCAGGCCTCATGCAACTGCGAGAGCAGCTTTGGCGCCACATTGGCGGTGACTGAGATGCAGCCCACCGCGCCGTGCACCAGGAACGGCAGCACGACAGCATCATCGCCAGAGAGCTGGATGAAGTCGGCACCCGCGGCCCGGCGCAGGCGCACCGGACGGGTGAGGTCGCCGGCCGCATCCTTGACGCCGATGATGCGCGGCAGTTCCGCCAAGCGCGCCATGGTCTCAACGCTGATGTCCGCGATCGTCCGGCCCGGGACGTTGTAGAGGAAGATCGGCAGGCCGCAGCTGTCGTGGATCGCCTTGAAGTGCTGGTAGAGCCCTTCCTGCGTCGGCCGGTTGTAGTACGGCGCCACGTGCAGCAGGGCGTCCGCCCCAACTGCTTCCGCGTGGCGCGAATAGGCGATCGCCTCGGCGGTGGAGTTCGATCCGGCACCAGCGATCACCGGCACCCGGCCCGCCGTCACCGTCACGCACATCTCGATAATGCGATTGTGTTCTTCCGGCGAGACTGTTGGCGACTCGCCCGTCGTGCCGACCGGCACCAGGCCATGCGTGCCTTCGCGCACCTGCCAGTCCACCAGTTTCTCGAACGCGGCTTCGTCCACAGTGTCACCCGCGAACGGGGTGATGAGGGCGACGAGGGAGCCGTGGAAGCGAGGCATGGGCGTCGACATTGCAGTTGGTCTCTACGCGATGAGGTGGGCCAAAAGGGCGAACACCATAGGAGTAGCGCGCC
>JAAFHH010000022.1 GCA_013297545.1 Alphaproteobacteria bacterium | reverse complement strand
CCCAGGCGATCGAGACCTCCAGGCCGGCTAGGTTCTGGAATTGGACACGCTGGGCCATCACCACCCCGAACCAGGCGGTCACGCCCATCAGCACGACGGTGGCGACCAGGTGCACCGCCTCGATCGCCCGCTTCCACGGGCCTTTGACCAGCCGGTGGCAGAGATCGATCGAGACCAGTGCGCCCGATCGGATCGCCGCCACCAATCCCAGCAGCGCCATCCAAATCAGCGCCGTGCGCACCAACGCTTCGGACCAGGTCGACGGCTGCGAGAGCACAAACCGCGCGATCACCTGGTACATGCCGGCGGCAACCGCCACGGCCATGGCAAGACACGCAAGCCACAGCACGAGGCGGGTCACCAGCCGCTCAAAGGTCAAGAACGCTTTGAGCACTAGGGCTTCCAGTTTTGGATCGCGGCGATGCGATCGGCCCCGAATTCACGGCCGAAGTCCGCGAACGCCGGGCGGAGCGCCTCGACGAACTTGGAGGTGTCGACGGCGGTGTTCACGGTCATGCCGCGGCGGCGCAGTTCTTCCACACCAGAGGCCTCATCGGCCGACACCTTGTCGCGCTGGGCTTTCGACCCGGCAGCTGCGGCCTGGCGGAACAGCGCCTGGTCCGCCGCGCTCAAGCGGTTGAACATCGAGGGTGCTGCCATGATCACCGCCGGTGAATAGACGTGGCGGGTCATCGAGATGAATTTTTGCACCTGGTTCAAGTTGTTGCCGAGGATGACCGACAGCGGGTTTTCCTGGCCATCCACCGTGCCCTGCTGCAGGGCTGGCACCAGTTCGGAGAACGCCATCGGTGTGGGCAGCGCACCCAGCTGGCTGAACGCACGCATGTGCACCTGGTTTTCCATCGTGCGGACTTTGAGGCCGCGGATGTCTTCGGGCGCATTCACTTCGCGTCGGCTGTTGGTCAGGTTGCGGAAGCCGTTTTCCGTCCAGGCGAGTGCGATGATGCCGCGTGGCGTGAAGCGCGCCAGCAAGTCTTGGCCGATCGGGCTATCCAGCACGCCGCGGGCGTGATCGTAGTCGCGGAATAAGAACGGGATATCGACGATGCGGGTGTCCGGCACGAAGTTGCCAACCGGGCCAGTCGAGGTGATGACGATGTCGATCGTGCCGATCTGCAGGCTTTCGATCATCTCGCGCTCGTTGTCGTTGCGCTGGATCGTCACGCGAAAGCGGTTGTTGGTGAGCCGCTCGAGCGCTTCTTTAAAGCCGGTCGCACCCGCCCCGTAGTGGGTATTGGCCGTCGGCAGCGGATGGCTGAGCGTCAAATTGGTTTGAGCGTTCGCGGTGCCAGCGATCAGGCCGGCAGCGGCAAGGGCAAGCCAAAGCTTCATGAGATCCTCCCCAGGATGTGTGGCCGTGGACCGGCCTCGCGGTGGAGGCTAGCAGCCGCTCACGCGTTGGCAAAGGCCGCACGTTGCTGGTCGCGCCGGGTGAGCAGATGGGTCGCGACTTCCGGCCAACGTTCACGCGCAATCGCAAAGTAGACGGAATGCCGGATGCGCCCGCCGGCGACGATCATGTGGTTGCGGAACGTGCCCTCTTCCGCGGCACCAATCGCCGCCAAGGCTGCCCGGCTTTGGACATTCAGGCTGTCGGTTTTGAACTCGACGCGGATCGCGCCCAGATCGTCAAACGCGTGCGCCAAGAGCAGGCGCTTGGCCTCCGAATTGATGCCGCGGCCTTGCCAGGCGGGGCCAACGACACTCCAGCCGATCTCCAAGCGGCGGTGCGCACGCTCGATCGCCATGTAGCGCGTCGTGCCACACACAGCACCGGTGTCGCGGGCGATGATCGCGAAGGCGACGTCGGTGCCAACTGCCGCGATCGCAACGTCCCAGGAGGCTTGCGTGTCCAGCGGCGTTGGAAACCAGCGCGTCGTGGGCGGCGGGCACGCCTCAGCCAGCGCTGCCGCATCGCTTGCGACCAATGGGCGCAGAAGGGTCGCCGTCCCCGTCAGAGTGATCGGGACAGGGTGGAACGGGGGCAAGGCGCTGAGGTCCATGGTCTACGCTGATCCTCGCCGCCCGCCGCGGCCAGAGCCGTTGTCTGGCCGCGACCCACCCGCAATGGCCCTAGCCGACGACGATCGAGCGCGCGGCGCCAAAGCCGATCGCGCGATAGCCCTCGCGCACGGCACGCCCGGTCATGCGCACTTCATCGCCGTCGACGAGAAAGCTGCGCGTCTCGCCGGACGACAGCGTGATCGGCGCCTGGCCGCGCTTGGTTAGTTCCAACAGCGAGCCGACCGCACTCGGGTCGGGGGTTGAGATCGTGCCGGAGCCGAACAGGTCGCCCGAGCGCATGTCGCAGCCATTGCTCGCGTGGTGTGCGAGCATTTGCGCCGCCGTCCAGTACATGTGACTGAAGTCGGTGGTCGCGATGGTGTCGAATTCCTCGCCCTTCTCCCGCATCTGGGTCGAGCGCAGCTCGACGGTAACGTCGATGCCAAAGCCGCCGGCTGATTGGTCATCGGCATCGCTCAAGTACGGCAGCGGTGCCGGATCGCCATCCGCGCGAGGCCGCGCTGGCACCCGGAATGGGGCGAGTGCGTCCATCGTCACCACCCAGGGGCTGAGCGTGGTGAGGAAGCTTTTCGCCAAGAACGGACCCAGCGGCTGGTACTCCCACGCCTGCATGTCGCGGGCCGACCAATCATTCAGCAAGGTGGCACCGAACAGGTGCTGGTGGGCGGCACCGATTGCGATCGGGTGGCCAGGCGCATTGCCGGTGCCGACGAAGAACCCCAGTTCCAGTTCCCAATCGAGCTGGCGGCACGGGCCATAGCTCGGCTCCGCATCGTCCGGCCGCTTGGTCTGGCCGTGCGGCCGGCGCACTTGGTCTGCGACCGCTACGGAGGATGCGCGGCCGTGGTAGCCGATCGGCACCCACTTGTAGTTCGGCAGCAGCGGATTGTCGGGGCGGAACATCGCACCGACGTTGGTCGCGTGATCGATCGAGGCGTAAAAATCCGTGTAGTCGCCGATCGTCACCGGCACATCGAAGCGCGCAGCCGCCATCGGGAACAAGCAGGTGGTCGCCATGTCGGTGCGCTTCTGCCCCAGGGTCGCGAGCGACAAGAGTTCGAACAGCGCATGGCGCATGCGCCGCCAAGACGCTGGCCCGAGCGCCATGAACGCGTTCAACCGCCCGCTACGGCAGGCCGCGAGCTCTGCTTCCAGCCCCTCGGGGAAGAAGCCCGCCTGCTCAGCCGCCGTGATGTCAAAAATCATCCGGCCGATGCCGACGCCCAAGCGAAACGGCTCCATACCAACTGCAAAGCTGCAGAACGGCAGGTTCTGGATCGGGAAATCGGTTTGCGGATCCTCCGCACCCGTCGGCCAGCCATAGGCGTTGGTATCGTGGGTGTGGTCGAGCGGATAGGCGGTCATCGTTTGGCTCCATCGAACAGCTTGGCAAAGCCTGACCAGCAGGCGTCGTAATCCGGTTGGCGGTGATGGGCGTCGATCGCCCAGCGCGTGGTCTGGTAGACCAAGCCGCTTTCGAACATGAAGGCGAGCGTGTGGTCGATCTTGTGCGGCTTTAAGTCTGCCGTGACCGCGCCGTCGTGGCTCGCCCGGTCCGGCCCGTGCGCACTCATGCAATTGTGTAAAGACGCGCCACCGGGGGAGAAACCGCCGGCCTTGGCATCATAGACGCCGTGGATCAGGCCCATGAACTCAGACATCACATTGCGGTGGAACCAGGGGGGCCGGAACGTGTGTTCGGCCACCATCCAGCGCGGCGGGAAGATCACGAAATCGACATTGGCGGTGCCTGGCAGCAAGGACGGGCTGGTCAACACCGTGAAGATCGACGGGTCCGGATGATCAAACGATACCGTGCCGATCGTGTTGAAGCGCGCCAGATCATAGCGCACCGGGTAGAGCGTGCCGTGCCAGGCGACAACATCGAGCGGGTTGTGCGGGACCTCGGTTTCGAACAGCCGGCCCATGAACTTCGCGATCACGCGGGTCGGCCGGTCCGGATCTTCGAAGGCCGCATGGGGCGCCTCGAAGTCCCGGGCGTTGGCGAGGCCGTTGGAGCCGATCGGCCCCAACTCCGGCAGCCGCAGCGCCTCGCCATAGTTTTCCAGCACATAACCGGCCGACGGACCATCCGGCAGGTCGACCGCAAAGCGCACCCCGCGCGGCAGCACCGCGATCTCGCCAGGTGCGATGGTCAGGCGACCGAATTCCGTGCGCAGATCCAGCCGACCGGCTTGCGGCACGATCAGCAGCTCGCCGTCTTGGTTGACCAGCACGGTGTCCGCCATCGAGCGGTTGGCGGTGTAGAGGTGCACGGCTGAGCCCGCGCGCTGGCCGACATCGCCATTGACCGCGTAGGTGTGAAGGCCACTCACGAAGTCGCCCGCACGGGCCGGCAACGGGTCCCAGCGCAAGCGGTTCGGCGTGCACTCCACCGCCGCATGGGGGGCGGTCAGCCAGCTTGCGTGAGCGATCGGCCGGAACGCCGGGTGCATCGCGGTTGGCCGCACCCGGTAAAACCAGCTGCGCCGGTTCTCCGCCCGGGGTGCCGTGAAGGCTGCCCCCGAGATCAGCTCGGCATACAAGCCGTAGGGGACGTGTTGCGGGGAATTCTGGCCAACCGGCAGGGCGCCGGGCAGCGCCTCGCTCGCAAAGCTGTTGCCAAAGCCTGTTAGCGGTGCCTGATCCATCGGCGTTGGGCCCCTGAAGTGGCGTCGGTGCCGGGACCGTTCGCCGGAACCACCCGAGAAATCAAGAGGGCGCGGTCAGATGACCGCGCCCTGTCGAGGCTAACAGCAGGCCCGGCTTAGCCGACCGTGAACTGGCCGCCGTTGATCGCGATCGTCGACCCAGTGATAAACCCGGCCTGATCGTTGATGAGATAGAGCACGGTGTTGGCGATTTCTTCCGGCTCGCCCATCCGGCCAACCGGGATCTGTGCCACGATCTTTTGCATCACGTCGGGCGCGATCGCCTTGGTCATGTCGGTCGCGACATAGCCCGGTGCGATGCAGTTGACGGTGATGCCCTTGTTGGCATTCTCGAGGGCGAGCGCCTTGGTGAAGCCGATCACGCCGGCCTTGGCGGCGGAATAGTTCACCTGGCCCATCTGGCCCTTTTGGCCGTTGACCGACGACAGGTTGACGATCCGCCCGAACCCGCGCGCGCGCATGCCTTCGATGGTGACCCGGCACATGGCGAACAGCGATTTCAGATTGGTTTGCAGCACTTCATCCCACTGCGCTTCGGTCATCTTGTGGAAGAAGCCGTCGCGGGTGATGCCAGCGTTGTTAATCACGATCTCAACCGGGCCAAGGGCTGCTTCCACGCGCGCGATGCCGTCTTTGCAGGCGGCAAGCGAGCCGACATCCCATTTGTCGACATGAATGCCAGTCTCAGCCTTGAAGGCGGCTGCTGCCTCGTCATTGCCGGCGTAGTTCGCCGCGACCTTGTAGCCCGCCTTGTGCAGACCCAGCGAAATCGCCGCCCCAATCCCGCGCGTGCCACCGGTCACCACCGCTACTCGTGCCATGCCCTCGTCTCCCCGCTGGTGGACGGTGGCTGCACCCAACCATCGGGTGGTCCACCGTTCCAATTGCTGCAGTGCAGCGCATAAGCCCTTGGGCAGACACGCGTGACCGCGGGGATATCTGGCACGAGCGAGGCTGGAAATGCCAGCCCAGCTTGACCTTACGCCGCGTCTTCGACCAAGCGCAGCGGGGCGTCGTGGGTCACCGTGGTGCCGACATCTTCGCCCAGACAAATCCGGCGGATCGCCCCCGGCTTGTCGAAGTTGAACAGATGCACCGGCAGCCGGTGATCGCGTGCCAGCAGCATGGCGGATTGGTCCATCGCACGCAGGTCCTGGCGGATCACATCATCGAAGCTGAGGCTGGAATAGCGCCGGGCTGCACGATCCTGCTTCGGATCGGCGGTGAACACACCATCCACCCCGTGCTTGGCGGCGAGGATGGCATCACAGTGCAGTTCCAACGCGCGTTGCACCGACGGGTAGTCGGTCGTCACATAGGGCTGGCCGATGCCGCCCACCAGCACCACGATCGAGCCCTTGTCCAAGTGCCGGTTGGCGCGCAAGCGGATGTAGGGTTCCGCAATCTGGTTGATCGCGATCGATGACATCACGCGCACATCAGTCGGTGTCTTCGCGTTGATCGCCGCGCGCAGCATGACGCCGTTGATGATGGTCGCCAGCATGCCCATGTTGTCGGCTTCGGCGCGTTCGATGTTCCAGGCGGCGGCAACATTGCCGCGGAAGATGTTGCCGCCACCAACCATGATGGCGACCCCGACCCCCTGCTCCACCGCACCCATCGCCTGGTCGACGATGTGTTCGATCGCGCCGCGATCAAAGATGCTTGAGCCCGGCCCCGCCATGGCGGCACCGCTCAGTTTCAACATGATGCGTTTGTAGCGGGCCACGAGCTCTCTCCTTCGCATGCAGGCAGCCGGACCGATCGACGAGACCGCTCGGATCGATGGCAACAGTGGACGGCAGCGGATAAACCCCGACACTATGCCCCCACACCTCGCCCGGGGAAACCCCAAAGCCGCGGATACCCGATGCGTGCCGTGCTGATCACCCTTGCGACCACCGGCGGCCTGCAGCTGATCAACCTGATCGGCAGCGTGCTGGCGGCCCGTCTGCTGCTGCCGGAAGGCCGCGGCGAACTCGCAGCCGCCATGCTGTGGCCCACCACCATCGCGTACCTTGTGGTGATCGGCCTCAACGATGCGGTGACGTTCCATGCCGCGGCTGGGCGAATCGGCATCCGCCGGGTGTTCGCCGTTGGCCTGTGGTTCGGCATCGGCCTGTCGGTCCTTGGGATCGCGCTCAGCTGGTGGGTGGTGCTGCCCTACGCCTACGGCGATATGCGTGCCGAGGTGCAGTGGGTCGCGACCCTGCTTTTGGCGATCATCCCCTGCCACATCCTCGGCATGGTGTTTCAAGAACTGCTGCGCGGCCAGATGCGGCTGGGGGCGTGGAATGCGCTCCGGATCAGTTTGGCTGCGCTCTACGTGCTGATTGCCGGCGGCGGCTGGCTGATCTTCGGGCTGGCGAGTGTGGAAAGCTTCGCGGTCGCCTGGCTCGCCGCCCACATCGTGCCAACCGTGATCGCCCTCTGGCTCTGCCTGCAGGCGGGCTACGGCGGCTGGCGCTTCGATCGCGACGACGTCGCAGCGATGCTGCCCTATGGCTTGAAGATCCACGCTGGCAATGTGATCAGCATGCTGAACGGCCGGGTCGACCAGATGCTGGTGCAGCTGTACTTGAACCCGGCGGCGCTTGGCCTTTACGTCGTCGCGGTCAACTTGGCGCAGCTGACCGCGACCTTGGCCAATTCGGTCACCATGGTCGCGTTTCCGCGCGCGACTGCCGTTGCCGCCAGCGACCGCTCCGCGACCATCGGGCTTTATCTCCGGCTTACCTTGGGCTTGATGCTGGCGAGCACCGCGGCACTCGCGGTGATTACGCCTTATGCGCTCAGCCTGCTGTGGGGGCCGGCGTTTGCCGAGGCGAGTGATGTCGTGCGCATCCTGCTGCTCGGCGTCATTCCGCTGGCCTTGCGCGATTTCGCCGTGATGGCGTTCAAGGTCTATGACCGGGCGCTACAGGTGACCAAGGCGGAACTGGCAAGCCTAGTCGTCAACGCGGTCTTGCTGGTGGCGCTGGTGCCAAGCCACGGGCTGATGGGGGCGGCGATCGCCTATGTGATCTCGCGCTGGTGTGCCGCGCTCTACCTCGGCTGGTTGGTGAAGACCGAACTGGGCCTCGCCCTGTTGCCGCTGCTGCGCCCGGTCGCGAGCGATCTCGCGCTGTTGAGGGATGGGCTCCAGCGCATCCGCCGTAGAACCGGGTAGGTCGCAGCCGCGACCGCTGCCGGAGGGATCTATGCGTTCTGCGATCGCGCTCGTCGCGTGTCTGATCACCACACCGGCGCTGGCCCACGAGCCATTGCCGCTGGGCGACAGCCGGATCTCGACCGGACCGGAAGCCGGCAAGGTGTTTGCCTGCACCACCCGCTTTGGCGGCGGCGGGGCGCACCGGGTGGGTGGGTGGATTCGCGACGGCATGTGGTACCCCGGCGAAAAGCCGGAGGTTGAAGGGGCCGTGTCTTGGCCAGACGCCAAGATCGAAATCCGCGTTGAAGGGGCAACGCGCCTGATCCAAGGCAACGCGCTGCCGAGCCACACGACCGGGATCTTTCCAATCCCCCCCGGCTCCACCGCCCACAGCTACGACCGCAACCCCAACCGCATCCAAGCCCAATCCGTGCTGCTGCGCCTGCCCGCCGAGCCGCGGCTGGCCGCGACCCCGACTTGCGTGCCGATGGGGCCGGTTGGCATCGCGATCTCCGGCGTGTGGATTTTCAACGCCTTCGATGCCATGGGCCGGGACGCGCCGGCCTACGAGATCCTCGACCGCTGCAACGGCCACCCGCAGCGCCAGGGCAACTACCACTACCACGACTGGTCGCCGTGTATCGCACCGGCGGGCCATCCGGTCGATGCGCCGGTCGGGTGGATGCTCGATGGGTTCCCGATTTTGGGGCCGTACGAGGCCGATGGGCGGGCGATCGTGAACGCGGACTTGGATGCGTGCCATGGGCGGGTGGGGCCGGTACGCGTGGAGGGGCGGGTATTGGAGATGTACCACTACCGGTTCACGCTGGAGTATCCGTATACGATCGGGTGCTTTCGGGGGGTTCGGTGAGGGTTAGCGGCGACTGAACCTTTTACCGCTACGCTCTCGCCCTTGGATGTTAGAGAGCGGCAGATCCCAAACAAGGCGTAGAACTTTCGCAAAGTCTGGATCCACTCTCTCAAGCGATTCACTCGTCTTTCCAGCAGAGAGTGCCGCTTGCGCAGCCACCATCAGATTTTTTAGTTGCTCTGGAATTTCTTTGTCACTTAAAAAATCGGCGGCCTTAGATATCTCCAAATAATCGTTAGATGTTGCAATAAATCCAAGAACTGTAATAAACAGTAATCCGTATATTTGTTCTTTAGGAGTAGATTTACTGAAAACTGAATTAATTATCGAATGAAATATTGATAGCCTCCAACCTACTTCAAGACCTAGGCTTATTTTCTCGTCTCGAATCCAAAAGAAATATAGAACATCGTGAAAAGACTTTACGCTAAGTTGGAATTCAATTTCCCTTTGCGCTACTGCAAAATATTTTGGAAAGTCCCTCTTTCTTTGAAAAATAACCGCAAATTGGTGGAACAAGTCAATTATATGCGCTTCTTTGTTAAAAATTCCTGTTATCCTCATTTTGCTTTCGATCGCAGCGATGCGGTCTTTGAAAAGGTCAAGAAGTTTTTCTGTTTCCATTTTTGATAATTTATGGATTTCTCTGATGTATGATGCCTTTTTCTCTGACTTTTCTGTGTTGGTGTCCCACAATTGAAAATATGCAGCTTGAAATGCCTCGGACTCCAAATGCATCCCTTTTTCTGCAAATTTTTTTGCTTCTTCCAGTAGTTCGCTTTGATCGAAGTATAGCTGAAGAAAATCCACTATCGCCGCCAGCGAGATAGCGCCTGGCGCTACCCCGCCATACCGGAGGCGGTAGAAATGCACCATCACGCGGTCGGCCACGCGGTAGCGGATCTCGCTGCTACCGGTGGCTGGCTGCCCCACTATGATGTCGTGATCGCGCAGTAGGGCGAAGGGGCGGGCGATCTTGGATTGCTCGGTGCCGACGCGCTTGGCGAGTTCCGTTGGGGTGCAGGGCTCGCCACCACGAATCAGCGCATCCAGCAATCCACGGCTCAGCTGCGGCAGATCATCAATGCGGCGACGATAGTAATCAGCCAACTTATCTGCGAGCGCGTTCAACAGCTCAGCCGCGCGCAGGGCGTCATTGTCGTCCAGTACCTGGCCGAGCAGTTGGCTCATCCGAGGGTTTCCGCCCGTGAACAGGGTTATTGCGCGCACACGGCCGATCTGCTCAGCCGTTAACTCCGGTTTACCCTCCAGTTTTCGCCGGGCATGAAAATACTCAAGACACTCGGCCTCGCTCCATGCGGGCAAGCGGATGTCGGTAAAGGCGCGGAACAGTGGGCGGTCGTAGTCGATATCCACGGTGCCCGTAGCCGTCACGAACAGCATGATGCGGTTGGCTTTGCGCGTCATCCATTTGCGCAGGCGTTCTTCGGCACTCGCCTCGCCAAACACGTCGCGCAACAGCATGTCGAAGTTTTCCACCACGGCGACCACCAGGCCCTGGCCGTCGGGGAAGGTTTGATCGATGGCGGCATCCAGCTGTTTGACAGCGTCTGACCAGCGGGCGCTCGCATCGCCGCTCGGCCAGGTGAACGCTGCCTGCTCCCAGGCTTTTTCCGGGTGCAGCAATAGCTGTTCGAAGTACCGCAGCAGCGCATCGGGGCTGCGGGCAAGGTTGTGCTGTTCTTCCGGCAACAGCAGATAGCGCAAGCGTGTCCCATGCTGCTGGGCCCAGATTTCGATCAGCCGGGTCATGAAAGACTTGCCGAACCCGCGCGGCCCATAGAGCGCAACATGCTCTGGTGTGCTGGTGGAGCCGATGCGATCCAGATTGCGCTCGATCGCCGCCTTGATCGCCTGCTGTTCCGCCTCGCGCCCGGTGTCCAGGGCCTTGATCGCGGCTTCGGACATCCGGTGGGTGTTGAAGGTTTCGATCACCGCGCCGTTCATCGTTTGCGCCCCAAGCCGCTGCGCTGCCACCAGACCGGCACCAGCGGGGAAGAGGGGTGCCAGAACCGCTCGTGGTCTCGGTTCAACCGGCACGCCACAAAGCCATCCTCGCGCAGCGTTTCCAGCAACTCCGATATCTGCGGCCCCTCCAGCCGCGTGCGGATCGCTTTCACCAGGGCGAGGTCCGAAATTGGCTGCGCTGCCTTCACGGTAGCACCCAAGAGATTGCGCAGCGCGGTCTGTTCCACCGTGTCGAGGGCCTTGTAGACCCGCCAGCGCGCATCGAACTGCACCAGGAAGGTCTCATTCAGCATAGCGCGCACCTGTTCGGAGAACACCGCGCGCATGTGATGCGGGTCTGGCAAGCCGGCTAGAACCAGCTGGTGCACGGCGTGCTGCAGGGCGAGCGGATACCAAACCCCGCACTCCTCCAGCAGAACCGTCGTGTGCTCCGGCGTCCAGCCCTGCAGCTTCTGGCCGCGCGCCAGGGCATCAACGAAGTCTGGCGCCTCGGTGTGCAAAAGCCCCACCGCGACCGGGCCACCCAGCGGCGGAGTATCAAAGTTCGACAACCCCGCCAGATGGTACTGATCGATGCCGTGCTGGCGCAGCAGGGCGCGCAGGCCAATCGACCCGGTTAGGATCATTTTGATCGGCTTGGCTTTTTGCCGCCAGGTGCGCAGCGTAACCAGCAATTGGATCGCCGCTTCACGCTCCGAAGGGGTTTTGTCGAGCAGGCGTTTGCAGAAGAACGGCAATTCGTCGATCAGCAGCACCACTGGCTTGTCATGGCGGTCGAAGGCGCTCTCCAGCAGGCCGGCAAAACTCTCCCAATAATCGCTAATCCCCTCAGACCCTTTGAGGGTGACGCCTTTGCCCTTGGCAAAAGCATCCAGTAGCCGCTTGGGCAGGCCTGCCCCCTGGTTGAAGGTTTCCAACAGCACACGATGCACGCCGGTGGCTTTGGCAGCGATTTGATCGAGTAATTCAGCCATCAATTGATCGAGCGACTGGATGCCCTGGGCATCGATCAGCAACACGGTGTGCTGCTGGCCGGTCAATTCCCGCTCCACCCAGCGCAGCAGGCTGGATTTACCGATCCGTCGCAGGCCGAACATCGCAACACCAGGGGCGTGTTGGATGGTGCTCAAGAGTTCTCGCTGCAGCTCTGGCCGATCAAAGCGATCGTCTTCCGTAACCGGGTTGCCGAGGTTCATGCGCAGCGGCGGTCTCATGCGGGCACTCCCGTTCTGACGGTATCCGTTTCGGCAGATATCTGCTAAAACGGATATAGCGCGCAAACATATCCGCCGCAACGGATATGTTTGAAAACGGATGCCTCCCAAAAGACATTTAGGCGGATATCCGTCTTAGCAGATATCCGCTACAGCGGATACCTCTCTACTCCGCCAAATAGTCATGTAAAACAATGCCATAGGGCAGCGTTAGATCCGTCACCAGATGCAGCGCATCGACCATGTCGAGCACCGGCAAGTCCGCCAGCGGCGCGTTCACCGCGGGGATCAGATCGAGCCGCCCGGCCCCATGCCAAGCGCCCTTGATCACGACATCTTGGAACTGCACACCGACCAATTGCGCGATCGCGGGGCGGCCATCAACGTCGGGGATCAGCTTCAGGTTCACTTGGGTGCGGCCGAACAGCTCCGCCTGCAAGCCCGCAAGATCCGCCACCGTCTCGTGCTTGAACACCATGGTGCCGGTGGCGATGCGCTGGCCCGCGTAGTCGAGGGTGCCGGTCAGCGTGTCGCCCACCACCTTCACCACCGGGCGGCCGAACTTCATCGGGTAGCCCCAGATCTCCCGCCCGCCGGCGAGGGGTGGTGCGTTGTCGACGTACATCTGCACCAGAAAGCTGTGCGGCCGACCATTCAGCCGGCACGGGATCGCTTGCACAGTCGCGGCATAGGCGCCAAAGCCAGTGCCGTCCGGCAGGTCCAGCCATTGGACGGAGACGATGTCGCCGTCCGGCTCCAACGGTTCGGGCAAGGCCGCGCGGATCGCGGCAGGATCGCTGTGGTAGCGCAGGTTGACGTAGGTCCGGTCGGTGAACCGGTAGGGCCCGCGCGGGTAGGTGGGCGAGGCGAGCGGCATCGAGGGCAGATCGCGGATCTCAGTCGGGGTCATGGGGCTAACCCTTCAAGTAATCGTGCAGCACGCGGCCGTGCGGCAGGGTGAGGTCGGCGATGAAGTGCTTGCCACCCACCACCCGCTTCAGCGGCAAATCTGCGACCGGCGCATTGACGTGCGGGATCAAGTGCAGGCGCGCGGGCGACACCCAGCTGCCTTTGATCGTGATGTCAGTCAGGTTGTAGGCAACCAGCTGACAGATCTTCTGGCTGCCATCGACATCGGGGATGATCTTCAAGTTGATCTGGGTTTTGCCCATCCCCTTGGCCATCGCCTCAACGCCGCCGGGGCTGGTCGCGTGCTTGAACGCCATCGTGCCGATGGCGACCATCTGGCCCGCGTAGTGCAAGGTGCCGGTCAGGGTGTCGGACGCCACTTCCAGCTTTGGCTGGGCGAATTTCTTCGGAAAGCCCCAGATTTCCCGCCCGCCAGAAATCGGTGGCTCGTCATCCAAGTACATCTGGGCGGTGAAATTCACCGTCTCGCCCTGCCAGCGGCAGGGAATCACGATGCCGCTTTCGGTGTAGTTGCCAAAGCCCGAGCTGTCCGGCATGCGAATCCATTCGTACAGCACGGTGTTGGACCCATCGGGCTCCAACGGCTCGGGCACGGCCGCACGGATCGCAGCGGGGTCGCTTTCGTAAACGATGATCATATATTCCCGGTCGATGAACCGGTACGGTCCGCGCGGGTAGCTGGGGCTTGCCGCCGGCATCGACGGCAGGCCAAGGATCGTATCACGGTTCATGGATCACACTCCTGCAACTGGCCGCCACGCGCGTGGCGGCGTCGACACGATAGCAGGCCGCCGCGCGCTTGGCGGTATCGAGACGATAACCCGAAGCTTGGAAGGACCGCACTAGCATGACTGGTCGAGATCGCAAGGAAACCGCCATGACTGCCGTGCCGTTCGCGCACTCCCTGTCCTCCCGCTTGGTCGTCGGTGTGGTGGCCGCCGTGCTCGCGGTGCAGGCTGTCGTATTCTTCTTCGCTTGGCGGGCCGAAGAAGCCCGGGTGATCGAGCGCGCCTCGATCTACGGCCAGATCGCGCTGATCGCGTTCAAGAGCGTCGGGCCAACCGACGCAGCCGGCCTGCCCGATGGCGTGCAAGGCTTTATCGAAGGCATGCGCCACCAGTTCCCCGAACTCGGCGGCGCGGAATGGATTGATCGCCGCGGTACAGCGTTCAATGGCGCCCGTGTCGGGCCAGCCGTCAAAGTAACCGAGGAGGCGACGGTGTGGGTCGACCCCGACCACATCGCGCGCGAAATGCGCGCGTTCCTGCTGCGCGAAAGCCTGTCGGTACTGCTGATCGCGCTGGCACTCGCGGCCACCGTGATCCTGGTGTTGCAGGTGCTGCTGATTCGCCCCGTTGGCGCGTTGGTACACGCACTCACCTCCGACCAGCCACTGCCGGTGCAGCGCCGGCAGGATGAAATCGCCGTCCTCGCCCGCGCGATCGAACAAGCCCGCGCGGGCTTGCGCGATGCCGCCGAAGCCGTGCGCCAACGCGAAGCCGAAACCGCCGCCGCACAAGCCGAACGGCGCGCTGCGCTGACCCGCCTGGGTGAAGGGTTCTCCGGCTCCCTGGTCGCCCGCATCGATGGCTTGGCATCCGAAGTGGGCGCCATGCCGCCTGCCCTGCAAACCGTGGCAGATGCCGCGCAAGCGACCCGCAGCCGGGCGGCCGCAGCCGTGGTGCTGACCGACCAGGGCACCGACATCGCCTCCACGGTTGCCGCCGCGTCCGAAGAACTCTCCGCCACGATCGCGGAGATTTCGGAGCGCACCAACGGGCTTGCGACGCTGCTGGGCGAGCTTGATGCCGCCTCCACCATCGCGCAGGACCGCATCCAAGGCCTGCAGGCCGCCTCCCAGCGCATCGATCAGGTCACATCCCTGATCTCGGAAATCGCTGAGCAGACCAACTTGCTCGCCCTCAACGCCACCATCGAGGCAGCTCGCGCGGGTGACGCCGGTCGCGGT
>JAAFHH010000219.1 GCA_013297545.1 Alphaproteobacteria bacterium | reverse complement strand
GCCCTGGTGTCCGCCACAGTCGAGTTCGTCGACACCGTGGTGATCGAGCCCTGAGCCCAGCACCCGCACAAGGCTCTTGCTTTTTCTCGCCCCCCCGACCAGTGTCCCGCGCCCGGCGGCCTTGAAAGCTGGCGGTGCGGACGCTATTTCAGACCGACGCAGAGGTCTTGGTACCGATGCCCAGTCCGTAGAGCGCTGCTGATCACGACCAGGATTACCACCGGGGAACCCGGCACGCACCGTCGCGGGTGATCCGCACGGCACGACACGACCGACCTTCGAAGGGTGATGCCGAATGGCGCAGAAAGCCACCGCCGCCGCTGATGACACCGCCGCTCAAGATGAAGCGCTGGAATCCTCGCTGCTTGATAACCTCGCCGCCGCGATCAAAAAGCTGGTCGCCAAAGGCAAAGAACGCGGCCACATCACCTATGATGAGCTGAACGCGGTTCTGCCGCCAGAGCAAGTGTCTTCGGAACAAATCGAAGACACCATGGCGATGCTGTCCGAACTCGGCATCAACTTGGTCGAAGGCGAAGAAGCCGAAGAGACCGAGGCCGAGGAACGCGAAGGCGACGGCGAAGCCCGCGCCGGCAACGTCGACGACGACGATATCGGCCGCACTGATGATCCCGTGCGCATGTATTTGCGCGAAATGGGCTCGGTCGAGTTGCTCTCCCGCGAAGGCGAAATCGCCATCGCCAAGCGCATCGAAGCCGGCCGTGAGATGATGATCGGCGGGCTGCTCGAAAGCCCGATGACGGTGAAGGCGCTGATCGCCTGGCGCGAACAGCTGAACCTCGGCCGGATGTTGCTGCGCGACATCATCGATCTGGACGCGACGTACGGCGCCTCCACGGGGACGGGCGAGCCGGCGGAAGCCGAGCTCGAAGTGCTGGAAGCCGGTGGCGAGGAAGCGGTTGAAGAAGCCGAAGAGGAAACCGAAGACAACGCGGTGTCCTTGGCGGCGATGGAAGCCCAGATCCGCCCGCAGGTGCTGACCCAGTTCGACAGCATCACGGAAATTCAAGCGCGCCTGCAAAAGCTGCAGGACAAGCGCATCCAAACCATCTGCAAGGGCGAAGAACCCTCCAAGCAGGCGGAGCGGAAGTACGAAAAGACCCGCGAAGAAATGACGCAGGCGCTGCTTGGCCTGCGCCTCAATCCGCAGCGCATTGAACAGCTGGTCGAACAGCTCAATGGCTTCGGCAAGAAGCTGACCCAGCTCGATGGCCGCTTGCTGCGCCTGACCGAGAGTGCCGGCGTGCCGCGCGAGCAGTTCTTGGATCACTACATCGGCAGCGAGCTTGACCCGAAGTGGTTGGCGCGCGTGCGCGAACTCGGCACCAAGTGGGCGCGCTTTGCCGACAAGCACGGCGAAGACGCCAAGGCCGTGCGCGGCCAGATCGCGGACCTCGCGATGGATTTCGGCATGCCGATCGCCGAATTCCGCCGCACGGTACAAGTCGTGCAGCGCGGTGAACGCGATGCCTCCCGCGCCAAGAAAGAAATGGTCGAGGCGAACCTGCGCCTCGTCATCTCGATCGCGAAGAAGTACACCAACCGCGGCTTGCAGTTCTTGGATTTGATCCAGGAAGGCAACATCGGCTTGATGAAGGCGGTCGATAAGTTCGAATACCGCCGTGGCTACAAGTTCTCGACCTACGCCACCTGGTGGATCCGGCAAGCGATCACCCGCTCGATCGCCGATCAAGCGCGCACGATCCGCATTCCCGTGCACATGATCGAGACGATCAACAAGCTGGTGCGCACCTCGCGTCAGATGCTGCACGAAATCGGCCGCGAGCCGACACCAGAGGAATTGGCCGAAAAGCTGCTGATGCCGCTGGAAAAGGTCCGCAAGGTCCTGAAGATCGCCAAGGAACCGATCAGCCTTGAAACCCCGATCGGGGATGAGGAAGACAGCCAGCTGGGCGATTTCATCGAGGACAAGAACGCCGTTCTGCCCCTCGATGCCGCGATCCAGGCGAACCTGCGCGAGACCACCACCAAGGTGCTCGCCTCGCTCACGCCGCGCGAAGAACGCGTGCTGCGCATGCGCTTCGGCATCGGCATGAACACCGACCACACGCTCGAAGAAGTCGGCCAGCAGTTCAGCGTGACCCGCGAACGCATCCGGCAGATCGAAGCGAAGGCGCTGCGCAAGCTGAAGCACCCGAGCCGCAGCCGCAAACTGCGCAGCTTCCTGGATACCTAGTCGACGTCGACCGTGACGGACCGGCTTACCCCCTCGGCATCAATGATGGCGAGGCGGTGCCGGCCGGCACGGGGCTGCCAATCGAAGGTGCGATCGGCCGCGGTGATGCCAACCGGCACGCCGTTCACCAACACGGTGAGCGGGCGTTGGCCACCCTCAACGCGCACTTGGATCTGATCCGCCGGTAGCCGCGCGCCATCGGGTGGAAACGCGAGCTTGAGCGCGCGGGTGCCGGCTTGCTGCAGGGCGCTTTCCACCGTATCACCGCGGCCAAACCGGCGCGGACCACCGGTGAACCCGTGGTCGAGCGGCGGTGGCGCACCGGCCGCCAGCTGATCGAACATCTCCCACACCAGCGGTGCCGCACTGGCGAGCCCCGAGTGCCCGGGGTGTGGATCACCATCAGGCCGGCCGATCCAGACCGCGACCACCCAGCGCGCGGAATAGCCAACCGCCAGCGCATCGCGAAATCCGTAGGACGTGCCGGTTTTCAGCGCGAAGTGCGCCCCACCCACCGCACTGCGCCAGCGCGCCCGCCCGGCGGGGGCTGGCACGTCGAGCAGCGCCCGGTTGACCGCACCGGCGGCTTGGTCGCTCAACAGCCGGCCGATCGGTACGGTGTCCGCGGTCAGTGACAGGGCTTGCAGCCGCCCACCATCGGCCAGTGCGGCGTAGAGGGCGGCGAGCTCTGACAGCGTGATCCCCGCTCCCCCCAATGCCAGCGGCAGACCCGGCTGGGCGCCTGGCGGCAGACGCAACGGGGCAAGCGGGCGCAGTGCCTGGGCAAAGCGCATCGGCCCGACGGCTTCCAGCACCGCGACCGCTGGCACGTTGAGGGAGCGCTGCAGCGCCACTGCCGCCGTCAGCTGGCCCGCATGGCCGTGGTCGAAGTTGGCGGGGGCGTAGTCGCCGAACACGGTCGGCAGGTCGCCGATCAGGGTCTGTGGGCCGATCACCCGGTCCTCAAAACCAAGCCCGTAGATGAAGGGTTTGAGCGCGGAACCGGGGGACCGCACGGCGGTGGTGAGATCAACCCACGCCCCCGTGCGTTCATCGGGCTTGAGCTGCCCGCCCACCACCGCGCGCACCCGCCGCCCCGGCACTTCCACCACCAGCATCGCGACGGCCGCCCCGGGCGCCAGGGTGCTTGCCACCCGGTCGGCCGTGCGCTGGGCCAGCTGCTGGATGCTGCGATCAAGGTGCGTGGCGATCGGTGCGGCCGACTTCGCGGCCATCAGCCGGCTCGCGAGCTGGGGTGCATCGGCGGGCAGGGCGGCGCGGTGTAGCGGTACCGGCTCAGCCATGGCGGCCTGCCGCTCAGCCAGGGTGGCGACGGTGGTCGCGGCTAAGATGCGGTTGCGCTGCTGGGTCAAGCGCGCGGGCGCCCGATCGGGGCGCAGGCGCACGGGGGCCTGCGGGATCGCAACCAAGGTCGCGGCTTCGGCCAGATCAAGTGCGACGGCACTCTTGCCAAACCAGGCGAGCGCGCCCGCGCGCACGCCCTCCAAGTTCCCGCCCATGGGGGCGAGCGTCAGGTAAAAGCCCAAGATCTCGCGCTTGGAAAACCGCCATTCCAGCTGCACTGCACGCGCGATCTCGATCAGTTTGGAGGCAACCGTGCGCGGCCGAGGCTCCAGCAAGCGCACCGTCTGCATGGTGAGGGTGGAGCCACCAGACACCACCTCGCCGCGCACCACCCACTGCGCCACCGCGCGAGCGAGGGCCAGCGGGTCGACACCGGGGTGCCACCAGAACCGCTTGTCCTCGGTCGCGATCAAGAGCTCCAGGTAGAGCGGGGCGACGGACGCGACCGTCGCTGGCAACCGCACCCGCCCGCCAGCATCGGCGACCATGGCGATCGGGGCGCCATCCCGGTCCAGCACCACCGGCGAGGGCGCGAGGCGCCCAAGATCCGGCGGCAACAGCCGGTCCGCCGCGACCAGCGTTGCCGCGAGGCAAACGATACTCCCAACGATCAGCCGCGTGCGCATGGCCGAGATATACACTCCGGCGTGATTGAAGATGCAATCGCGGTGTGGTTATTACCTCGACCTACGGGGACCGCCAAAGAGGGAGTGGATCATGGGCCGGATGCTGCGCGTGGCTTTGGCGGTGGTGGCACTCTGGGCTGGGTTGGCGGCATCCGCGCAGGCGCAGACGATTGCGTGGACTGCGCTGTCGCAAAGCCTGAACGCCTATATGAACGACCTCACGGACACCCGGCGCTGGTCCGCGACGCCGCAGGTGCATCTGGATGCGGCGGACGCCGCCGAACGAGCCGGCAATACGCTGGCTGCGATCGAGGCGCTGGAAACTGCGCTGATCATGACCGGCCGCTCCAATGAAGTGGTCTGGCGCCGTCTGGCCACGGCGTGGCAGCGCCGGCTCGATACTTTACCGCCCGCCACCAGCGCAGCCGAGCGCCAGCGCGTGGTCGAACGCACGCTGATCGCCCGCTGGCAGGCCGCCCGGCTTGCCGGCACGCGCGACCAGCAGGCCGCCTTGATGGACGAGCTTGCGACGTGGCTGCAGGGCCCGATCAACCGGCCGGATCTGGCGCTCGATGCGCTGCGCAGCGTGATCGAGCGCCAGCCGGATCGGCCAGGCGCGGCCGCGCGTCTGCAGGCGATCGGCCGCACGATCACCCAGCAAGTGCTGGCGGTGACCAGCAGCCTCGGCGCGGATGCTGGCACGATCTGCATCACCACGTCGCAGCCGCTCGCCGATGATCCGGCGATCCGCTGGGGCGATTTCATCCAGCTGGCCCCGCCGGCGGATGTGGCCTACTCGGTCAACCGCGACAGCCGGCAGCTCTGCCTGATCGGGGTCGCCGCGGGGCAGAGCTACCGGGTGACCGCGCGCGCAGGCCTGCCATCGCGCGATGTCCAGCCGCTGGCATCCCCGGTGACGCGCGAGGTGCGACTTGGCGATCTGCCGCCGCGGGTCAGTTTCCCGGGCAATGGCTGGATCTTGCCGCGTGCGGCGGCCGATCGGCTGCCGGTCAGCACCGTCAACGTCTCCGAACTCAGCGTCTGGATCTACCGGGTACCCCAGCAGAACCTGCCAAGCCGGTGGGACATGCCGGAGTTCTCGCCGTGGGAGTATGACTACGACCTCGTTGGTGATGACTCGACGGCGGCTCAGCAGCTGTCGGCTGCCGATCGCTGGCTTGGTACGGGCGATGGCGAGCTGGTGTGGCAAGGCTCAACCGATGTGGCGGGGGACCGCAACCGCGCGATCACCACCATCCTCCCCATTGGCGGGGCGATTGGCACCTTGAAGCCCGGACTCTATGCCGTGGTCGCCTTCCCGAAAGCGGAGGGTCAGACGGCCGATGGCCGACGCAGTGCGACCCAGTGGCTGCTGGTGACCGACCTTGCGGTCAACACCATCGAAGGCCGCGACGGCACGCTGATCCAAGTGCGCTCGATCGCAACCGCGAAGCCGGTGGCTGGTGTCACGGTCACCCCGATGGCGCGCAACCGCGAAACCGCAGAGGCGCTGACGACTGATGCCGATGGCATCGTGCGCCTGCCCGCAGGTGTGCGCCGCGGCGGCCAGCAGATCACAGCTGTGCTGCTGCGCGCTGCCGACGGCG
>JAAFHH010000218.1 GCA_013297545.1 Alphaproteobacteria bacterium | reverse complement strand
GTCGGCTCATCAAACAGCATGATCTTGGGCTCAAGGGCCAGCGCACGCGCGATCGCCACGCGTTGCTGTTGGCCGCCGGAGAGATCAGCGGGGTAGGAGGCTGCCTTGTCGGCCAAGCCAACCCGGTCGAGGGCAGCGAGTGCGAGCGCTTCTGCTGTCCGACGCGGTTGCTTTTGCACCAGCTTCAAGGCGAGCGCCACGTTGCCGAGTGCGGTCAAGTGCGGGTAAAGGTTGAAGGCCTGGAACACCATGCCGATGCGCTGACGCACCGCGTTGAGGTCGGTGCGCGGGTGCAGCACATCGATGCCGTCGACCGTGATCTGGCCCGCGGTCGGTTCCTCCAGCCGGTTGCAGCAGCGCAGCAGCGTGCTTTTGCCGGAACCGGAGGGGCCGATCAGAAACACCAGTTCCTGCGGTGCGACGGCGAGGTCGATGCCGTTCAAAACATCGACCGCGCCGAAGCGTTTGCGCAAGGCCACTACGGTGAGGATGGGCGTCAAGAGCAGCGCGGCGTGCGCGGGGTCGGGTCGTAGCCCGGCATGCCCGGCACACCCGTGCCCGGGAACACCGTGACGGCCGCGGAGCCGGGGGCGGGCTTGGTGCCGAACCAGCGTTCGTGCATGGTCGCCATCGTGCCGTCGAGCTTCATGCACTCGATCGCGTTTTCGATCTGACCGCGCAGTTCGCCCGCGTCCTGGCGCAAGGGGGCGGCCCACACCAGACCGGTTGCGTGCAGGTAGCTGAGCTTCAGGCGCGGGTTCTGCTTGACCGCCCAGGCGGACACCGTGTTGCCGCCAACGTTGGCATAGGCACGCCCGGTCAGCACGGCTTGGACCGCATCGGTGTTGGTGCCGAAGCTTTCAACCCGCCAGCCGATCCGGCCTTCCAACTCGCGCGCCCAAGTGTCGTAGGCGGACCCGCGGTTGACCGCGATGGTCTGGCCACGGAACTGTTCCAGCTGGGTGATCTCCGGCGCGTCCGCGCGCACCAGGAACTGGAAGTCGGTGTTCAAATAGCCTTCGGTGAACAGCATGTTGCCAGCGCGTTCGGCCGTCACGGTCACGGGGGCGGCGACGAAGTCGTAGGTGCCCGCTGCTAGGCCCGGCAGGATGCCGGAGAACTGGGTTGCTGCAATCGTCACCGGCCGGCCGAGGCGTTTGCCGATTTCATTGGCGAGGTCGATGTTAAAGCCCTCCACCCCACCGGCGAGGCGCGGCATGGCGTGGGGCGCAAAGGTGCCGTCGACGGCAGTGCGCAGCGGGGTTTGCGCCCCGGCTGACGTGGCAAGGGCAACAGCAGCGGCGGCAAGCGTCCAGCAAAGGCTTTGCATCATCGTCTCTCCAACAGCGCCCAACGGGCTCGAGTGGCGGGGAAGATGCAAAGCTTAGGCCTGGACCCTTTCGGGCGACAAGCGCAGGCGTTCAAGCGCGGCACTCAGGCGTACGGCGGCGTCTTCCCGGTCTGGGGTCGACAGGAAGCCGCCGATCTCAACCTCACGACCGTGGGTGGTCAGCACCAGGCGGCTCGCACGTCCCGGGCGTTCGATCAGGCGGACCCGCAGCCAGGCGGCCGGCAGGGTCAGCCGGTCTGGCACGGTACCGGGCGCCAACCGGTCGATGGTCAACACCGACGGGGTGAGATGCAGGCGCTCACGGCGCTCCGCCCGGCGGGCGGCAACGCGAAAGGCGAACCACAGCAACAGCACGTCGATGCCGAGGAACCCAATCACGGGCCAGGCGCCGGCGATGAAGAAGCCGGCACTCGCGATTGCCGTCGCAATGCCGAGGCCAACCGCCAGTGCCAGGCGCAGATGCGGGGCAAGCGCTGGCGGGGGTGCCAGCTCGAACGCGAATTCGGTGGTCGGTCGGTCAACTGCAAGATCGCGCGGTGCCATCAGCAATGATATGCACGGGCAATCGCCGAGGGGGAGCAGGACAGCATGCCGCAGCGCCGGATGCGCAATGCCGATGTGGTGCCGTTTTTCCAGCAGCTGGCAGTGGACCGGCCGGATCCGCGCACGGAACTGGTCTACCAAGACCCGTTCACGCTGTTGGTCGCCGTGGTGCTGTCCGCGCAGGCGACCGACGTGTCGGTCAATAAGGCGACCAAGGGGCTGTTTGCGGCAGCACCCACGCCGGCTGCGATGGTGGCGTTGGGGGTCGACGGCATCGCCCAGCACATCCGCACCATTGGTTTGTGGCAGGCGAAGGCGAAGAATGTCGCCGCCCTCGCCCAGCTGTTGCTCGACCGGCACGGCGGTGCGGTGCCGTCCACGCGCGAGGCGCTTGAAGCCCTGCCCGGGGTGGGGCGCAAGACTGCAAACGTCGTGCTGAATGAGGCGTTTGGCGTGCCGACGATCGCGGTCGACACTCACATCTTCCGGGTGTCCAACCGCACGGGGTTGGCGGCCGGCACGACCGTGCTGGCGGTGGAGACAGCCCTGGAGGCGCGCGTGCCGCCCGCGTTCAAGCAAGGTGCCCACCATTGGCTGATTCTGCACGGGCGCTACACTTGCGTCGCGCGTAAGCCGAAATGCTGGATCTGTGGGGTTGCCGCCCTCTGCACGTTCGCTGCGAAAACGCCGCCGCCATGAGCGACCATTGCCATCCGCCCTCGGCCCGCGCCAAAGTGTCGTGCGCGGCTGGTTTGTCGCACAAGGGGAGCCTATGACCGACGTGATTGACGCCGCCGCGCGGGTGTTTTCGCCAGACTATGCAACAGCTCGTCGCCGCTTTGTGCACGCCGCCGCCCAGGCGGGCGGTAAGGTGATGGCGATCGCCAACCCGCGCACCGGCCCGGCCGGCGAGTTGCTCGCAACCGATATCGTGACATTTGGTGCGGACAACGCCAGCAAGGCGCTGGTGATGGTGTCCGCCACCCACGGGGTCGAAGGGTTCTGTGGTTCTGGCTGCCAGCTCGATTGGCTAGAGCAGGGTGGGCCACGGCGCATTCCGGCTGATGTGCAGGTGATTGTCGTGCACGCGATCAATCCGCACGGCTTTGCTTGGGTCCGCCGGGTGACGGAAGAGGGCGTGGATCTCAACCGCAACTTCGTCAACTTCGCCCAACCGCTGCCGACCAACCGGCTCTACACCCAGATCGCGGACGACGCCGTGCCGGAAGAATGGATCCCCGGCACCAATGAACCAGATCCTGCCTTGCTCGCAGCTGCGCGCACCCACGGCCACGATCCGGTCGTGCGCGCGCTGGTGGCGGGCCAATACACCCACCCGACCGGCCTGTTCTATGGCGGGACCGAGCCAACCTGGTCGCGGCGCACGTTGGAAACCATCCTCGCCAACTTTGACATCGGTCGGCGCAAGGTCGTGGGTGTGATCGATTTCCACACCGGCATGGGCCAGTACGGGATGGGCGAATTGATGATCAAGGACACCGCGACCAGCACGGCGATGCAGCGCGCGATTCGCTGGTGGGGGCCGTCGGTGGCACAGATGGGCATCACCAGTGCTGATGCGGGTCCGCGCACCGGGCTGATCTGGAATGGCTTTGCTGCCGTCGCCGGTGACCGCGTCACCTTCGCGACCCTGGAGTACGGCACCTACCTGACCTACCCGACCGTGCTGCAAGCCCTGCGCGGGGATCATTGGCTGCACGGCCGCTCCGGCCTGCCAGCGACTGATCCAGACTATGTGAAAATCAAGGCGGCGCTGAAGGAAGCCTTCTTCCCCGATCATCCGATGTGGCGCGAACTCGTGCTGTTCCGGGCGCGCCAAGTGATCCGCATGACGCTCGCTGGCCTCGATGCGGAGTAGTCAGATGCTCGATCCCGCTCTGGCAGCCACCACCTACTTCGCCCCGTCCTACGCGGACGCCCGCGCCCGGTTCCTGGCAGCGGCCGGCGATGCGGCGCTGCACACTATCGCCCATCCGCTGGCGGGGCCCCGGGGCGAGGCTCTGGCGACCGATTGTGCTTGGATTGGCCCCGAAGACGCCGGCCGCGTGCTGGTGGTGACATCGGGCGTGCACGGCGTCGAAGGTTTTACCGGCTCCGCCACGCAGCTCGATTGGCTCAGCTCCGCGCGCACCTTGCCAGCCAACACGGCGATGCTGCTGGTGCACGCGATCAATCCCCACGGCTTTGCCTGGCACCGGCGGGTGACCGAAGAGGGCTGCGACCTCAATCGCAACTTCGTCGATTTCGCCAAGCCCCTGCCGGAAAACCCGCTCTATGACGCGATTGCGGATGTGGTGGTGCCGCGGCAGTGGACCGGTCCTGGCCGCGAGCAGGCGGACCAGGCGCTGGCGGCGGCGATCGAGCAGCATAGCCTCGCGACCGTGATGGCGGCGATCTCGAGCGGCCAGCACCGCCACCCGACCGGTCTGTTCTTCGGCGGCACCAGCCCGACCTGGTCGCGCCGCACTTTTGAGGCGCTGATCGACCATTACCGCTTCGGTGACCGCGCCCACGTCTGCCACATCGATGTCCACACCGGCCTTGGCCAGTTCGGCCATGGCGAGGTGATCACCTATCACCCGCCGCAGTCCGGCGGGGTGGAGCGGGCGGTCGCCTGGTGGGGGCCGAGTTGCGCGCCGATGGGCGGTGCCGGCTCGATCGCGACCCCACGCACCGGCTTGATGCCCGACGCGGTCGAGCGGGTGGCCCCCGGCCGCTACACCTTCGGCGCGCTCGAATTCGGCACGCACCCGATGGCGCGCGGCCGGCTGGCGCTGCGGGCGGATCATTGGCTCTACGCCTACGGCAAGCTCGGCTGGGATGATCCCATCGCGACCGCGATTCGCGAAGATCTGACCGAATTCTTCCGCCCCGTCGACCAGAGCTGGCGGGAACTGGTGATCTTCCGCACCCGTCAGGTGGTCGCCCGGGCACTGGCGGGGCTCGCGACGGTCTAGTCCAGCGTGGTGCCGCACCAGCCGCTGACGGTGGATCTGGCGGCTATCCCCGTGGAGACGCGGGTCGACTATTGGCGCCGGCTGCTGCGCCCCTTGTTCGATGCCACCTCGCCCGCGAGTGATGACGCGCTGCGCCTGTCCGGCCGGTTGACCATCGGCCCGCTCGGCGATGGGCTGCTCGGCACCTGGGCCGGGTCGACCCAGGGCTTTCGCCGCCGCACGGTCGATATCGCGATCGGGGTGCGCGATATCGCGTTGGTGCAGCTGCTGATCGATGGCTCGGTCACTGGCAGCTTCGATGGCCGCGCGGTTGCAGCCGGCCCCGGTGACTTGCTGCTCACCGACCTCAGCCGACCGTTCGACGGCGTCGCGTCCGGCTTCACCATGGTGATGCTGGTGCTGGCGCGCGACCGGTTGGTGCGCGCGGTGGGCGACGGCGATCTGCACGGCCGCGTGCTGGCCCATGGGGCGGCGGGGGTTGACCTGCTGGCGTTGCACTTGAACGCGCTCGCCCGCCGCCCGGAACCCTGGGCTGGGCCGATTGCGATGGCGGCAGTCGAAGCCGTGCTGGTGCTGCTGTCCGGCGTCTATCGTTTGAGCGGCGGCGGCGATCCCGTGCGCGGTGCAGTCGCCCTGGCCGGCCGGCGGGCGGCGATCGACATGATTGATCGCGGTCTCGAAGACCCTGACCTCTCCCCCGAGACTGTGTGCCGGCGCCTGCGCCTATCGCGCACCACGCTCTACCGGCTGTTTGAACCGGATGGGGGGGTCGCCGCCTACATTCGCGACCGCCGGCTTGACCATTGCTTTGCCGCGATTGCCCAGCCCGGCGCACGCCAAGTGCCGATCAGTGAAATCGCCTACACCGCTGGATTCGTGTCCGAAGCGCATTTTAGTCGAGCATTCCGCAAACGCTTTGGGCTCAGTCCCAGTGCTGTACGCCGCAGTTA
>JAAFHH010000217.1 GCA_013297545.1 Alphaproteobacteria bacterium | reverse complement strand
TCATTGCGGTGCCAGCGATAGGGCTGATCGGTCCAATGCAGGCGGACTGTCGCGCCATCGATTGTCGCAAGGTCGCGGGCACCCCACGCCCGGTCGGCCCGAAACTCACGGACATCGGTCACGATCGTGGGCATCGCACCTACGCCCGCCACTGGTACGGCTGTTCGAGTGCGGTGATCTCCTCCGCACTGAGCACAATCGCCGTCGCGGCCGCCGCGTCATCCAAGTAGTCCAGCTGCGTCGCACCGATGATCGGCGACGCCATCACCGGCTTCGACAGCAACCACGCGAGTGCCACCTGGATTGGCTTGACGCCGCGATCGGTTGCGATCCGGGTCACCGCGTCGACAATCGCCCAGTCGCAGTCCCGGTACGGGTCCTTGCGGGCGATCGCGTCTTTTTGCGCGCGCTCGGTCGTCCCGCCCTCGCGGGTGCGGTTGCCGGCGAGGAAGCCGCGGGCGAGCGGGCTGTAGGGGATGAGGCCGACGCCAAAGCGCAGGCAGGCCGGGATCATCTCCCGCTCTTCTTCGCGCGCAATCAGATTGTAGAGGTTCTGCATCGCGATCGGCCGGGCATAGCCCTTGCACTCCGCCAGCATGCACATCTCGGCAAAGCGCCAAGCCGGCATGGTCGAGCCACCGATGTAGCGCACCTTGCCCGCGCGCACGAGCTCGCTCAAGGTCGCCATCGCTTCTTCGAGCGGCGTGGTCTCATCCAGGCGGTGCAGTTGGTAGACGTCGATGTGATCGGTGCGCAGGCGCTGCAGCTGCTGGTCGATGCTGGCGAGGATGTATTTGCGCCCAATGCCGCCCTGGTTCGGGCCCCTGCCGATCGGAATGCCGACTTTGGTCGAGATCACCACCTCGTGACGCGGCACTAGGGTCAACAGCTCGCTGCCGACGATGGTCTCGCTCACCCCCTGGTTGTAGACATCCGCGGTGTCGAAGAACGTGATGCCAACATCAAGGGCGCGACGGAAGAACGCGCGGCTTTCGTCCGGTCCGAAGGCACCCCACGCACGGCGCCCGGCCGCCCCCCAGGAATTGCCGCCGAGGCAAATGGCGCTGACCTGCAAGCCGCTGGTTCCAAGGGTCCGATACTGCATGGCATCCCCGCCACTTTGTGGATCGGTCCTGTCCTAGCGTGTTTGGGTGGCCGCGGCTACGGAGTAGCCGCGGCCCGCCCCCGCGATCCACGGCACGGTTGAGTGTTTGCCATCAGGCGTGATGCTAGCGTCGGCCATCACCGGTCACCACCACCCGACCTGCTGCGGCGAGCGTGCGCGCCAGCGCATCAATGCGGCGATCCAGCGCGTCCCCGGCGAGCATCAGGCCGCTCGAGCCAATCTCCAACGTGAGGGTCGCGCCATCGAAGGCGAGCCGGGAATCCTCCAGGACGCTGGTGGCCCCGCCAGACAGCGTGTAGGCAAGCCGCAGGGCAAGCCCAACGCGGATCGCGATCACTTGGTCCGCCTCCGGCAACAGACGGCGCGCGACGGCGGCTTCCGCCCCGTCGGTCGCAGCGCCGTAGCGTGCCAGCATGGCGAGCGCAAGGAACGCGCGGCCGGCGTGGTCGATCCCCGTCGCCGGCAGATAGAGGGCGCGCTGGTAGGCGTGCTGGGCCCGGTGGTCCGGGTGTTCCATCCACGCGATGTCGGACAGCAAGCAGACCGCCCGAGCGAGCCGGCGCACCGGCGGGGCGACATCGACCAGGATCGGAGACATGAACGCCTTCAGCCGGTCGACCGAGAAGCGAAACCGCCCCTCCCCCGCGATCGCGCGAATGCCGACTTCCAAGGGGTCCAGCAGGCGCTCGTCTGGTGCCAGCTGGTCGAACAGGCAGCCTTCGCGCAAGCCGTTGGCGGAGAACACGAGTTCTGCCGGTGGCCCGAGAGCCAGCACCTCGCGCAGCACCAGCGCTGCCAGCGGCAGCGTGTCCGCGCGCCGGCGCGAGACCGATGGCAAGCGGCGCGCCTTGTCCTTGGCCAGCCGCACCATCTGTTCGAGCAGCACGGCCGCTTGGCTGCCGGGCACCGCGTAGTGGTGGATCACCGGCAGCGGGTAGCCCAGCTGATCCATCATCACCCGGGCGAGGTTGCGCCACGATCCGCCGACGGCGTAGAAGCGGCGCCCCGCCAGCTGGCCGAGCCACGGCAAGGTGGCAAGCTCGCGCTGCACGATCGTGCGCGCCCGGCGCATCGACCCGCCAGCAAGGTCGCCGAGGCGCAACGGCCCAAGCGGCACGGTCGCATGGCTGCCGGCCGCTTGCTCGTGGATGTCGACCAGCTCGAGCGATCCACCGCCCAGGTCGCCCATCACGCCGTCAGCATCGGGAATGCCAGAGAGCACCCCCCAGGCAGACAGGCGGGCTTCTTCCTCGCCGGTGACAATATGGATGGCGAAGCGCGCTCGGCGCTCCACCTCATCGGCGAAGTCCCGGCCGTTGACGGCATCGCGCACCGCTGCGGTTGCCAGCACATGCACCTGGGTGATGCCCATGGCGTCGACCAGGCCGCGAAAGCGCACCAGATTGTCGAGCGCCATGCGCACGCCGTCGGGATCGAGCCGGCCGGTCGAGGCGAGCCCGCGACCGAGCCCGCACATCACCTTCTCGTTGAACAGCGGCAAGGGGGCGCGGCCCGCGTTCTGGTAGGCGACCAGCCGGATCGAGTTGGAGCCGATGTCGATGACCGCGCAGCGGTCTTCGGCTGCGGGTGCGCGCAGATCCTGGTCGATATTGATGTCCCTATCCCTGGACCTTGCGAGCACGCGTACCGCCTGTCTTCTTCAACGCGCTGCCCCGACCTGACAGGCTTGGATTGGTCATAAAGAACTGGTGGGCGGAGAAGCCATCGGACCCACCCTCCGGACGTGACCAGCCGCTATCGGGGCGCATCAGCCAGGAATGCGCCGTGTCCTTGAAGTTCACGGCCATGATCTGGTCCAGCACCTGACTGTGGCAAGTCGCGTTCTCGATCGGTATCAGGGTTTCCACCCGGCGGTCCAGATTGCGCGGCATCCAATCGGCGGATGCGATGAACACCTTGGCTTCGGGCGACGGCAGACCCTTGCCATTGCCAAAGCAGACGATGCGGGAGTGCTCCAAGAACCGCCCGATGATCGACCGGACGTGGATACGCTCCGACAGACCCGGCACGCCCGCGCGCAGGCAGCAAATGCCGCGGATCACCAGCTGCACCTCCACGCCGGCTTGGGAGGCGCGGTAGAGCGTGTCGATGATTTCTGGGTCGACCAGGCTGTTCATCTTGGCCCAGATCGCCGCCGGCCGGCCGGCTTCGGCGTGGGCGATTTCGGCTTCCATGTGCTTCAGCAAGGTCCGGCGCAGCGAGAACGGCGCCATCGCCAACTTGTCCAGCACTTCGGGCTGGGCGTAGCCGGTCATGAAGTTGAACATCCGCGCGGCATCGCGGCACAGATCCGGATCACAGGTGAAGAACGACAAGTCGGTGTAGATCTTCGCCGTGATCGGGTGATAGTTGCCCGTACCAAAGTGGACGTAGCTGCGCAGATTGGCGCCCTCGCGGCGAACCACTTGGCTGATCTTGGCGTGGGTTTTCAGATCGATGAAGCCGTAGACCACCTGCACGCCAGCGCGTTCCAAGTCGCGCGCCCAGCGGATGTTGGCTTCTTCATCGAAGCGCGCTTTGAGTTCCACCAGTGCCGTGACCGACTTGCCAGCCTCGGCGGCGTCGACCAGGGCGCGCACGATCGGGCTGTCATCGGACGTGCGATAGAGCGTCTGCTTGATCGCCACCACGGCCGGATCGGCGGCAGCTTGGCGCACGAACTGCACGACGACATCGAAGCTCTCATACGGGTGGTGGACGATGATGTCCTTGGCCCGGATCGCGGCAAAACAGTCGCCGCCGAAATCGCGGATGCGTTCGGGAAAGCGCGGATTGTAGGGGGCGAACTTCAAGTCCGGCTTGTCGTCGACGATCAGCTGCTTGACGTCGGCTAGGCCGACGATGCCATCGACGCGGTAGACATCGGCATCGGGCACGCGCAGGGCTTCTTGCACGAAGTCTTCCAAATCGCTCGGCATGCCGATTGCGACGCACAGGCGGATCACCCGGCCGCGGCGGCGGCGCTTCAGGGCGGATTCGAACAACCGCACCAGATCTTCGGCTTCTTCTTCGATTTCCATTTCGCTGTCGCGGTTGATCCGGAACAGGCCGGACCCCGTCACTTCGAAGGCCGGGAACAGGCGTTCGAGGAAGCGGGTGATCAGGTCTTCGATCGCGATGAAGCGAATGGCGTCACCGGGCAGGCGAATGAAGCGCGACACCTTGGCCGGGATCGGCACCAAGGCGCGCTGCACCCGGCCATCGCTCGGGCGCTGCAGCTGCAAGGCGAGCGCCATGCCACGGTTCGGGATGAACGGGAACGGGTGCGCCGGATCAACCGCGAGCGGCGTCAACACCGGGAAGATCTGATCCAAGAAGTAGTTCGCGAGCCAGGTGGTTTCCTCCGGCGTGGCCGACGCCGCGTCGATCAGGTTGATGCCGGCGGCCTCGATCTCGGTGCGCAGCGTGCGCCACATGCGGTCTTGATCGGCTGCGAGTTCGCGCGCGCTCGCACTCACGGCATCCAGCTGCTGGGCCGGGGTCAGGCCGTCTTGGCTCAGTTCCTCGATGCCGGCGTTGATCTGGCCCTTCAGGTCAGCGACGCGGACCATGAAGAATTCATCGAAGTTCGAATCCGAAATCGACAAGAAGCGCAGGCGCTCCAACAGCGGGTGGCGGAGGTTCGCGCACTCACCCAGGACCCGCATGTTAAAGGCGAGCCAAGACAGCTCCCGATTGACGAAACGTTCAGGGGCAGTCGGCGAGATCTGGGGCGCGGCAGTCATGGGGGGTGTCCTTGGTCAATCCGGTTCGGCGCGGGTACCATTGAAGCGTCATGGCTGGTGTGACGGATCGGTGACGGAATAGTGACGATCCGCGGCCAGGCTCGCCAGCACCTCGCGGGCGAGTGCCAAACTGACCCGGCGACGCCGGGCAACGGCGGCCTGATCGAGGGCCTGGATCACCGCCGCTGCCGCCGCAAACGAGCGTTCAATGCGCGGCTCCAGGTAGCGGATGACCGCCGGCGGCACGGCCAATTGCCGGTCCGCTGCGTGCTTGACCAGCACGGCGGCCAGCAGGGTTTGATCCGGCGGATCGAGGGTCGCCACCACGATGGTTGCCAAGCGCGAGGCGAGGTCGGCCAAGGCAACCGGCCAGCGCGTTGGCGGCTCGCGACTGACCAGCAGGACCGAATGACCACTCTCCGCCGCGAGGTTGAGGGTGTGCAGCAGCGGGCGCTCTGCGGCGCGCTCGGCATCATCAATCACGAGGGTGCGATCAATCGGCGCCGACAGCGCTGCACCACCGACACTCACGGCGTCGGCACGCCGGGCCCAGATCGCCGCCAAGTGCGACTTGCCCGACCCTGCCGGTCCAACCAAGGCCAAGCGGCGGTGCGGCCAGTCCGGCCAGCGCTCGATCCACGCCATGGCGCGGGCGTTGGGATCAGCAACCAGGAAGTCACCATCGTCCAACCGCACACCGACCGGCAGGTCGAGCAGCAGCTGGGTCATCCGGGCCGCGTCGGATCGTAAAGCGGGCTTGCGAGATAGCGATCAATCGCAAACCGGATCAGCACGCCCGCCACTGCGGCGACTGGAATCGCCAGCAACACGCCAAGAAAGCCGAACAGCGCGCCGCCAGCGAGCAGGGCAAAGATCACCCAGACCGGGTGCAAACCCACCCGGTCGCCGACCAAGATCGGCTGCAAGAGATACCCTTCGATCGTCTGGCCGG
>JAAFHH010000216.1 GCA_013297545.1 Alphaproteobacteria bacterium | reverse complement strand
CGGAGCTCGCACGCAAATCCTGATTGAGCGAGCGCAGAGTGCCGGATTCGGGGCCGCTGTTCGCGTTGGTTTGGAAGCGCATGCCGACCGTCACCGACGCTGTCAGCGCTTGCGGGCGCTCCGCGTCGTCGATTTGGGCGATCACCTGGCGGGCGGCACTGCGCAGATCTTCCGGCGCAGTCGTATCGTCCGCGGTGCGCTGCAGGTAGACCCGCGCGATTTCCAGCGAACTCAGCCGGTAGTAGAGTGTGCCCAATTCGTAGCGCACCCGCGGCAGATCTGGATTGAGGATCAGCAGCCGTTCATAGGCCATGATCCCGCCTTCCAAATCGCCATTGTCGATGGCAAGGCGCGCGAATTCGAAAATCAGATCGAGGTTCGTCGGGTCCTGCAGCATGCGCTGGAACAGCGTGTCGAGCCGCTCACCAACCGGTCCGGTCGGTTGCGCCTGCGCCACCTGGGTGCTGGAACGACGGCTCTGTGCCGCAGCCTCATCGAACGGAACCGCCAGAGTGGCGATGGCGACGGCGAGGGAAATGGTACGTAGATCAATCGACATGCCGCGCGTCGCTCTCACTGTCAGGTGCCCGGGTTGCGGAACCTTACGGCAAACCGCCCCCAAAAACAGGAGGTTTATCGCACCGCCTCAGGCCCGATGACAAGCGCGTTGCGGAAAAGTCACACCACGTCGAAGGCAAGGCGGCCTTCGGCCATGCCAAACATGATAAAATGGGTGTAGGGGTCGATCCCGGTCGCCCGCACATCGGCGTAAGTATCGAGATAACGGCTCGAATCGAATCGTGCATTCGGGTCGCGGCTTTCCCGCCAACCGAACGCCAGATAGTGGTCCAGCGGATCGATGCGGGCGGTCGCGACATCGGGATTGCGGTTCAAATAGTAGCTGCGATCGAAGCCGGCGAATTCGGCATTGGCCGAACGCCCCTCCCGCCAGCCGAACGCGCGCCAGTGCGCCGTCGCGTCAACCCCGGCGGCTGCGATGTCTGGGTACACGGCACGATAGAATGCGGCGTCGAACGTGAAGGCCCGCCCCGAACTGGTCGAGGACGGACGCGTTGGGGCGGTCGGTGCCGTCGGCACGGAGGGGTTCGTGAAGGTCATGGCTTAGTGTCCTGCGAGTGAAGACAGATCGCAAGGCGATGAGTCGCCTAGATCAATTGGCATAGACAGAGCGACCCGGCGGCTGAGCCAGACACTCGGGCGAAACCGGGCATCGCCGGTGGCCGCAAACAAACGCTCGGCGATCTGGTGGATTCGTGCGGCCCCAAGCCGGGTCGCCAGCGCGAAGGGGCCGAGCGGATAGCCAAGGCCGAGCGTGGCCGCGCCATCGATTGCAGCGGGCGTGGCCAAGCGCTGCTGGGCGGCATCGCACGCGATCAACACCATCATCGCCACCACCCGCTGCACGATGAAGCCCGCACCATCGCCGATCCGGCTGACCGGCACGCCGTCGGAGCCGAGCAAACCCGCGACACCGGCAAGGACGGCTGGATCCTGGCCTGGTGGCGCCATCAGCACCCGGTGCCGGTCCAAGCCGGCGAGCGCGTCGATGGCGACGGCGCGCGCCGGATCAACACCGGCAGCCACCGCTGCGGTGGTGCAGTCCGACCCGAGCGGAGCGAACAGTGCGATCGCCTCGCCCGCCGGAGCAGCGCTCGTGTCGACGCGCCCGCCCAAGCGCCGGACCAGCGCCGCCACCTCATCGGCAAACGGTCCCGGAGCGATCCAGATCGGCGCGGTGGTTGCAGCGGGTGCTGGTGCTGCGGGTGCTGGGGTCAGCGGATAGGCATAGAACCCAGCCCCGGTCTTGCGGCCATGCAGACCGGCCGCCACGCGGGCGGCAATGTCTGGGACCGGACGAAACCGCGGCTCTTGCCAATAGCCGTCGTAGACCTGCCGCATCACGGCGGCTGAGACATCAAGGCCGGTCAAGTCTAACAGCTCGAACGGCCCCATCCGAAAGCCGAGGCAGTCTTTCAGCACCGCATCGATGGTCGCGGGAGGGGCGATTGCCTCGCCCCAGATCCTGAGCGCCTCACCGGTGTAGCCGCGGCCGATGTGGTTGACCAAGAACCCCGGCCGGTCCGCGACCACGACGCCGGTATGGCCGAGGCCAGCGACCAGTGCGGAAAGATCCTCGACCAGATCTGGCGCGGTGCGCAGGCCGGGGACGATCTCCACCAGCCGCATCAGCGGCACGGGATTGAAGAAGTGCAGGCCAACCATGCGCTCTGGCTGGCGGCACGCCGTGGCGAGGCTGGTGATCGACAGCGACGAGGTGTTGGACGCGAGCACCGTGCGCCGGCCGACAATCGCTTCGAGATCGCGCAGCAGCTCTTGCTTCGCACCAAGATCTTCGACGATTGCCTCGATCACCAGATCGGTGCCGCTGAGGTGTTCCAGCCTGGGTACGGCACTGAGCCGCGCCTTCGCCGCACCGGCATCCGCCAGCACGCCTTTGGCCGCGAGCTTATCCAGCATCTGGCCGATCTGCTGGCGTGCGGCCTCAGCAGCCCCTTGGCGGGCGTCGACCAGCAGCACCCGGTGTCCGCCCGCGGCGAACAGCTGGGCGATGCCGCTGCCCATCACGCCCGCACCCACGACGCCGATCACTCGGCTGGCGCTGCTCATGCGCCGGTAAAGCGCGCCGGGCGCTTGTCCAGGAAGGCCTGCATGCCCTCATGCTGGTCTGACGTCGCGAACAGCAGCTGGAAATTCGCCCGCTCGATCGCGAGCCCGGCCTCCAGGCTCGCATCCGCACCCAGCACGATCGCTTCCTTGATCTTCTGCACGGCGATGCGCGGCAGGCTCGCGATCTCTTGCGCCAGAGCGAGGGCGCGTGGCTCAACCGCATCATCGTCGACCACTTCGCTGATCAGGCCGAGCATCAGCGCTTCTGGCGCCGCGACCCGCACGCCGGTCAGCGCGATGCGCATCGCTTGCGCCTTGCCGACCGCGCGGACCAGGCGCTGGGTGCCGCCCGCCCCTGGCATGATGCCAACACGCACCTCCGGCTGGGCGAACTCGGCGCTGGAGCCAGCGATGATCATGTCTGCGTGCAGCGCCAGTTCGCAGCCGCCGCCCAGTGCCAAGCCCCGCACCGCTGCGATGATCGGCTTCGGGCAGGCCGCGATGCGCGCCCACAGCCGGTGGGTCGCCCGCTGCACCATGTCGACAGCACTCGCGTCGACCAATTCCTTCAGATCAGCCCCGGCGGCGAAGGCTTTGGCGCTGCCGGCCAGGATGACGACGGCGGTGTCTGGATCGTCAACCGCCTGGTCGATCGCGTCTGCGAGTGCCCGGCGCAGCTCCATGGTCAGCGCGTTCAGCGCCTTTGGGCGATTGAGCCGCAGCAGGCGAATCCCTGGGGCTGGGTGGTCAACCAGCAACACGTCTTCCATGGCGCATCCTCCGGGCGCGACGATGGCGGCTCGCCTGCCGCTTGCCAAGGGGGCTGGCAGCCGGTACCTGAACGCCATGGCAGTGCTTCTCGCAATACACGTGATCGCGGCGGTGCTGTGGGTGGGCGGCATGGCGTTCGCGCACCTGTGCCTGCGCCCAGCCGCCGAGGCGACCTTGGCGCCGCCCCAGCGCTTGCCCTTGATGCGCGCTGTGCTGCAGCGGTTCTTTGGCATCGTTTGGGGTGCGATCACGGCACTCGTGCTCAGCGGCTATGGCGCGATCCTGGCCGGCGGCGGCTTTTCGGCTTGGGGCTGGCACGTGCACGCGATGCAGGCGGTTGGCCTCGTCATGATGGCGCTGTTTGCGCACCTTTACTTCGGGCCTTGGCGCCGGATGACCCGGGCAGTCGACGATCAAGTTTGGCCGGAGGCCGGCACAGCGATGGTCGCGATCCGCCGGATCGTCACGATCAATTTGGTGCTGGGGCTCGCCATCTCCGCCCTCGGTGCTGCGGGACGCTGGCTCTAGCATGCGCGGCTTCGGCATCGTTGTGTTGGTGCTGGTGGCGGTGGCTGGCGCGATTGCGGTGTGGCGGGCGTGGGACGATGCACCCCACACCTCCGTCACGGTACCGCTGCCGCCGCCAGCGCGGGCACCCGTGCCGATCACGCCAGCATCACCCCCGGCCCCCGTCGTGCAAGCCCCAGCCCCAGTGTTGCCCGCCGATCCGCCGCGCGCCGGCCCGCCGGTGGTGGAGCGGCTGTCCGCCGTGCCAGCGCTCGACTGGCAGACCTTTTTGCGCGCCTACGCAGATGTCTCGGAAGCCACGCCGCCCTGGTTGGTCGAAGCTTGGTCGATGCTGAGCGACTGCCAAGGCGCTGAAGCAGCCCGCGGCCAGCCGGCCGCCCAAGCAGCCTTGGCGGAGCGCAGCCGGGCAGCACTGGCCGGGGGCGGCCGGCGCTTGCGCCTCGCGGTCGCCACACCTGCGAGCGTACTGGACGCAGCGCTCACCATCCCCGTACCCGGGGCAGGGGCTGCCTTTAGCCAAGCCCTGCAGCCGGCCGTGCTGTGCGCCGGTCGCTTCGGCGTCGGCGGCATCCCGCGCCTGATCCTGCTGCAGACCAGCGAGCCCGCGCCGTGGGAGCGCCGCGTGCCGATCGACGCGGGCGTGCGCCAAACCCTGGAAGCAACTCCGCTCAGCCAGCTGCCAAGCGATCTGGTGCTCGACATCGTTGGCCCCGGCGGCATCGGCATCGATGGCGTGCTCTACGTGCCCGTGCGGATGGTCGCCCTCTATCTGTGGCGAGACGAGGCGCGCAGCCAACCGATCGCAGCGATCGGCCGGGTCGGCCCGGACAGTCAGGACCGACCGGTTGCGGCCGCCCCGCCACCGCCGCGTGCCGTGCGGCCACCAGGCCCACGCGCACCAGACGCACCGCCAGCGGCCGCCGCACCGCGCGCCGGGGTCGAGGTGCAGAGCCTGCCACCTCCGCTCGCGGTCGACCGGCCGACCCAACCGCCAGGCCCGACCGCCGCGCGCATGACCCACGTGGCGCAACAAGACGCGGCGTTGCGCGCCGCCCCGTCCTTGCAGGCCGATCGCGTCGGCGTCGTGCGCGCGGGTGAGCGGCTTGCGATCGATGGTACGGCGACCGGTCCCGACGGGATTCCCTGGCTTGCGACCCGTTTACCTGATGGCCGCCGGGTCTGGGTCAGCGGCCGGTTGATGAGAGCGGTGGAGCCTGCCCCCTAACTAACGCTATACTGAGGCCATGATGACGCGCGCTGCCCTGTTCGGTCTTATGCTGGCGATGCTGGCGCCAGCTGCCCTGGCGCAGCAAACCCGCCGTCCAGAGCCAACCCAGACCGAACGGGACGTCCTGCAAGCGCTGGAGGCCCGGCGCATCGAGCTCGACCGCCGTCAGCGCCTGCTGGACGAACGCGAAGCCAAGGTGACCGAGCGCGAGGCCCTGTTGGCGGAGCGCACCAAAGCGCTCGATGGGATGATCGAAGAGCTGCGCTCCCAGCGCGACCGGCTCGCCGGCCGGCGGATTGAAAATGTGCGCCGGGCGGCGCGGATCTATGACGCGATGCGGCCGTCGCAAGCCGCCTCGGTGTTGAACCTGCTGGAACCCGGCCTGGCGGTCGACATCCTGCGCCAGATGAACCAATCGCGCGTGCCGCAGATCTTGGGTCAAATGGACCCGGTGCGGGCTCGGATGATCACGCTCGGCCTCACGGGCTAAACCCGAATCAGCATGGCTCGGATCGACGAGCGCTGGCGCCCGACCGAAGCACGCAACATCCCAAGTGATTCAAGCGATTCGGCTTTTTGGCTCAGACGATAAAGGGCTAGCGGGATCGGCGCGAAGCCTGTATCCGATCGCTTAACTGACTTGGCTGGTGTGCATGCGCCAGCACCGT
>JAAFHH010000215.1 GCA_013297545.1 Alphaproteobacteria bacterium | reverse complement strand
TCCTGACCAAGGAAGAAGGTGGCCGTCACACGCCGTTCTTCTCCAACTACCGGCCGCAGTTCTATTTCCGCACGACCGACGTGACGGGGATGATCAAGCTGCCGGAAGGCACGGAAATGGTGATGCCGGGCGATAACATCTCGATGGAAGTCGAGCTGATCGCACCGATCGCCATGGATGAAGGCTTGCGCTTTGCAATCCGCGAAGGCGGTCGTACAGTGGGCGCGGGCGTGGTCGCGAAAGTGATCGCGTAAGCCGGCGGGCGGATAGGAGCATAGCTCAACTGGTAGAGCACCGGTCTCCAAAACCGGGGGTTGGGGGTTCGAGCCCCTCTGCTCCTGCCACGCCGCGCAAGTCGAATCTCCTCTTGACACGGGACCGTCGGTCCGGGTTAATCCCCGGCCCCGGTCTCGTCGTCGTTAGACCGGGGTTCAACAGTTGCGTCGTGTGGGACATCCGCCGATAGGTGCCTGGCAACGGGCTTCGAGAGATAGCGAATTCTGAACGATGCAGCGGTTTATTCAGTATCTCAAGCAAGTCCGACAGGAAGCCGCCAAGGTAACCTGGCCGACGCGCAAAGAGACCATGATCTCCACGGGCATGGTGTTCGTGATGGTGATCTTGGCAGCGACGTTCTTTTTCCTGGTTGATACGGTGCTCGCCTGGGGTGTGCGCCAGATCCTGGGATTGGGTGCTTGAGGCAGGGGGCGGTACGATGTCTATGAAGTGGTATGTCGTGCACGTTTATTCCGGCTTCGAGAAGAAGATTGCGGAATCGCTGAAGGAACAGGCAGCCAAAAAAGGGCTGTCTGATCAATTCGGTGACATCATGGTGCCCACGGAAGAAGTCGTCGAGGTTCGTCGCGGCCAGAAGATCAACTCGGAACGTAAGTTCTTTCCGGGTTATGTGCTGGTCAACATGGAACTCACCGATCAGTCCTGGCACTTGGTGAAGGACACGCCGAAGGTGACCGGTTTCTTGGGCGGCAAGGGCATCAAGCCTGTGCCGATCACGGAAGCCGAAGCCAACCGGCTGATCAAACAGGTGGAAGAGGGCTTCAACCAACCGCGGCCGCTGGTGCGCTTCGAAATCGGCGAACAGGTCAAGGTGGTCGACGGTCCGTTCACCTCGTTCAACGGCATGGTGGAAGAGGTTGACGACGAGCGCGCCCGCCTGAAGGTGGCGGTCTCGATCTTCGGTCGCTCCACCCCGGTCGAGTTGGATTTCGCCCAGGTCGAAAAAACCTGAGCACCCTGGCTGGGGCTCGTCCCCGGCCAGTCACCCGTGCGGGAGGCTCGCCATGGCCGCACCGCGCTCCCAAAGCCCCTAAGCGAAGGGTTGGACGATGGCAAAGAAGATTGTCGGGTACATCAAGCTGCAGGTGCCTGCAGGCAAGGCGAACCCCTCGCCGCCGATCGGCCCCGCGCTCGGTCAGCGCGGCTTGAACATCATGGAATTCTGCAAGGCGTTCAACGCGCAGACCCAGAACCTCGAGCAAGGGATGCCAATCCCGGTGGTGATCACCGCGTACGGCGACCGGACCTTTACCTTCATCATGAAGACCCCGCCGGTGACCTACTTCCTGAAGAAGGCAGCAGGCATCCAGAAGGGCACGCAGACCCCAGGCAAGGGTGCCAAGGTCGGCGCTGTCACCATGGATCAGGTGCGCGAGATCGCTGAAAAGAAGATGAAGGATCTGAATGCTAACGACGTCGATGCAGCAGCACAGATGATCGTCGGCTCCGCCCGTTCCATGGGCCTTGAGGTGGTGGGGTAACGCGATATGAGCAAGCTCTCCAAGCGCCAGAAGGCCTACACTCAGGGCCTGACGGAAAAGCCGCTCTCGATCGAAGCAGCGGTCAAAGAAATCAAGTCGCGGGCGACGGCGAAGTTCGACGAAACCGTCGAAATCGCCATGAACCTGAACATCGACACCCGCAAGGCTGACCAGACCTTGCGCGGCGTCTGCAACCTGCCGAACGGCACGGGCAAGACCATGCGGGTCGCCGTGTTCGCGCGCGGTGCCAAGGCCGAAGAAGCCAAGAACGCCGGTGCCGACGTGGTCGGTGCTGAGGATCTGGCCGAAATCGTCCAGGGCGGCAAGATCGAGTTCGATCGCTGCATCGCGACCCCGGACATGATGGCGATCGTCGGTCGGCTGGGGAAGGTGCTGGGTCCACGCGGCCTGATGCCGAACCCGAAGCTCGGCACGGTGACCGCTGACGTGGCAGCCGCGGTGGTGGCAGCCAAGGGCGGCCAGGTGCAGTTCCGCGCTGAAAAGGCCGGGATCGTGCACGCCGGCGTCGGCAAGGCTTCCTTCTCGGAAGACAAGCTGGTCGAGAACATCAAGGCGTTCCTGGAAACCATCACCCGCAACAAGCCAAGCGGCGTGAAGGGGACCTACGTCCAAAAGGTTTCGCTGAGCTCCACCATGGGGCCCAGCGTCAAGATCGAACTGTCGGCCCTCTCGGCCGGCTGATCGAGGGGCCAGGGGGCAACCTCTGGCCAAAACCCTGTCCGTGACTGCAGGCGGCCCACTCTTCGGAGCAGGCCTTAAACTCCAAGCCCGCAGGAGACAGAGTGACCCGGTCACGGGTCTTCTGGGACAGGCGAACCAGTGCTGGCTCGGCAACGGGTCAGTGCTACGTGCAACGACGATCCCCCGGGATCGTTCGGAGTGGAGTTAAGAGACGTGGATCGTTCCGAAAAGCAGGAACTCGTCTCCCAGCTCAACGGTATGCTGGCGAACGCTGGTCTGGTCGTGGTGACACGGCAGTCCGGACTGACTGTGGCGCAAGTCACAGATCTCCGTCGCAAGATGCTGGATGCTGGTGCGAGTTACCGCGTCGCGAAGAACACGCTCGTTCGGCTCGCTCTTGCCGGCACGGCATTCGAGAACCTGACGCCGCTGTTCAAGGGCCCGACCGCTATCGCGGTTTCCAAGGACCCTGTTGCAGCAGCCAAGGTGATCGCGGCGTTCGCCAAGACAAACGAGGAGCTGACCATCGTTGGCGGCGCACTGCCTGGGCATCAGTTTGATGCCGACGGCGTGCAAGCCCTTGCCACGTTGCCGTCTTTGGACGAGCTGCGCGGCAAGTTGGTGGGTGTGCTGCAGGCCCCGGCGCAACGCGTCGCGTCTGTGTTGCAGGCCCCCGCTGGACAGCTCGCTCGCGTGTTCGCGGCCTATGCCGATAAGAGCGACCAAGCGGCGTAACGCAAGTAATCCCTACTGAAGACCTGAAGGAGTAGATGAAATGGCTGATCTGTCGAAGCTGGTCGACGAACTCTCCGCACTGACCGTGCTGGAAGCCGCCGAACTGTCGAAGTTGCTCGAAGAAAAGTGGGGCGTCAGCGCTGCCGCTCCGGTTGCTGCTGCTGCTGCCGCTCCGGCCGCTGCTGCTGCACCGGTTGAAGAGCAGACCGAGTTCACTGTGATGCTCACCGTCGCCGGTGAGAAGAAGATCAACGTGATCAAGGAAGTGCGCGCGATCACCGGTCTTGGCTTGAAAGAAGCCAAGGACCTGGTCGAAGGCGCACCGAAGGCTGTGAAGGAAGGCGTGTCGAAGGACGAAGCCGCCAAGATCAAGAAGATCCTGGAAGAAAACGGCGCGACCGTCGAAGTGAAGTAAGGTCCAGCCGTGCCACGGCACGGCCAGGATTAACGGGTACCCCAGGACCGGCGCGCGCGTCTGCGCGACGGTCCTGGAGCCGTTTGGGCCAGATTGGTTCGAACGGCGCATGGCTCAGACGCACCACATGGCACACCGGGCGCCGGGCTTCTGGCGACCGACCACCCATTGACCAGAATAGATCGAGGGGCACATGGCACAGTCGTTCACGGGTCGTAAGCGCATTCGCAAGAGCTTCGGCCGGATCCCTGAAGTCGCGCCGATGCCGAACCTGATTGAGGTTCAAAAAAGCTCCTACGACTACTTCTTGCAGATCGACACGGCGCCGGAAGCGCGCCCGACGGTCGGCTTGCAGGAAGTGTTTAAAACCGTGTTCCCGATCAAGGACTTCTCCGATCGTGCCCAGCTGGAGTTCGTGAAGTACGAACTGGAGCTGCCGAAGTACGACGTTGAGGAGTGTATGCAGCGCGGCATGACCTTTGCGGCACCGCTGAAGGTCACCTTGCGTTTGGTCGTGTGGGACATCGACGAAGACACCCAATCGCGCTCGATCCGGGACATCAAAGAACAAGATGTCTACATGGGCGACATGCCGCTGATGACCGACAAGGGCACGTTCATCATCAACGGCACCGAGCGCGTGATCGTCAGCCAGATGCACCGCTCGCCGGGCGTGTTCTTCGACCACGACAAGGGCAAGACCCACAGCTCGGGCAAGTATTTGTTCGCAGCGCGTGTCATCCCGTACCGCGGGTCGTGGCTCGACTTTGAATTCGACGCCAAAGACATCGTGTCGGTGCGCATCGACCGCCGCCGCAAGCTGCCGGCGACGACGTTGCTGCTCGCGCTTGATGGCGCCTACACCGAAAAGCTGCGCGAGAGCCGGGGCCCGGAGGCCAAGGCGCTGCAGCCGTTCGAAGTCCAAGGCATGACGGCGGAAGAAATCCTTGCCGGCTTCTACGAGCAGATCATCTACACGCGGGTCGAAGGCGGCTTCAAGCTGCCGTTCAACGCCGAGCAGTTGAAGGGCATCAAGATCACCCATGATCTGATCGATGCTGCGACTGGCGAAGTGCGCGTGGTCAAGGAAACCAAGCTGACCCCGCGCGTGCTGAGCAAGCTCAAAGCCGAAGGTCTGCAGGAAATCCTGGTGCCGGCGGAAGAATTGCTTGGCCGCTATCTCGCATCCGACATCGTCAACGAGAACACCGGCGAAATCTTCTTCGAAGCGGGTGACGAAATCACCCAGCCGATGCTGGACGAGCTGCAGAACAGCATCAAGGCGCCGACCATCGCGACCTTGGCGATCGACCACATCAACGTCGGCCCCTACATGCGCAACACGCTGGCTGTGGATCGCAACAAGACCCGCGAAGATGCGCTGATCGACATCTACCGCGTCATGCGCCCGGGTGAGCCGCCGACGTTGGAGACCGCCGAAGCGCTGTTCCGCTCGCTGTTCTTCGATAGCGAACGCTACGACCTCTCGGCCGTCGGCCGGGTGAAGATGAACGCGCGCCTGAACCAGCAGACGCCGGACACCATGCGGGTGCTGCGCAAACAGGACGTGCTCGCGATCCTGCGCGTGCTGTGCGACTTGAAGGATGGCCGCGGCGAAATCGACGACATCGACCACTTGGGCAACCGCCGTGTGCGCTCAGTCGGTGAGTTGATGGAAAACCAGTACCGTTTGGGCCTCTTGCGCATGGAGCGCGCGATCCGCGAGCGCATGAGCTCGGTCGAGATCGACACGGTCATGCCGAACGACCTGATCAACGCGAAGCCGGCCGCTGCCGCCGTGCGCGAGTTCTTCGGCTCGTCCCAGCTCAGCCAGTTCATGGACCAGACCAACCCGCTGTCCGAAATCACCCACAAGCGCCGCCTGTCGGCGCTCGGCCCGGGTGGTTTGACGCGTGAGCGTGCCGGCTTCGAAGTCCGCGACGTGCACCCGACCCACTACGGCCGCATCTGCCCGATTGAAACGCCGGAAGGCCCGAACATCGGCCTGATCAACAGCTTGGCAACCTACGCGCGGGTCAACCAGTACGGCTTCATCGAGGCACCCTACCGAAAGATCAAGGGCGGGGTGGTCTCTGATGACGTCGTCTATCTGTCCGCGATGGAAGAGGGCAAGTACACCGTCGCCCAGGCGAACGCACCGCTGACCGAGAACTTCACCTTCGTCGAAGACCTGGTGTCCTGCCGCAAGTCGGGCGAATACGT
>JAAFHH010000213.1 GCA_013297545.1 Alphaproteobacteria bacterium | reverse complement strand
CCACCTCGCGCTACCCGCAGCGGCAGCGTGAGCACCAGGATCAGGCCTGTCGGGACCTACACCACCCGTCCTGCTCCTACACCACGTCCGGGGACGTGACCCACCCACCCCCTTGCGGCCCCGCGCCCGGCGGGCTAAGCCCACGCGGGGGACGGGAAGGGGTGTTGGGCATGGCAGTGCTGCAGACGACGGTCGATACCCGGTCCGACCTCTATCGCGCGAATGCGGACGCGATGGGGCAGGCGGTCTCCGAGTTGACGGCGCGGGTGACCCAGGTCGCGGAAGGTGGCGGCGCGGCAGCGCGGGAGAAGCACGTCGCCCGCGGCAAGCTGTTGCCGCGCGAGCGGGTGCGCACTTTGCTGGATATCGGCTCGCCGTTTCTGGAAATCGGCCAGCTCGCTGCGTTCGGCATGTATGGTGATGAAGTGCCGTCCGCCGGGATGATCTGCGGGATCGGTCGGGTGTCTGGTGTGGAGTGCATGATCGTTGCCAATGATGCGACGGTGAAGGGCGGCACCTACTTCCCGTTGACCGTGAAGAAGCACCTGCGCGCCCAAGCAATCGCCAAGGAAAACCGGCTGCCGTGCGTGTATCTGGTCGACAGTGGTGGCGCCAACCTACCGAACCAGGATGAAGTGTTTCCGGATCGCGAGCATTTCGGCCGGATCTTTTTCAACCAGGCCACCATGTCGTCGCTCGGCATTCCGCAGATCGCCGTCGTGATGGGCAGCTGCACCGCTGGTGGTGCCTATGTGCCGGCGATGGCGGATGAGAGTGTCATCGTGCGCAACCAGGGCACCATCTTCCTCGCCGGCCCGCCGCTGGTGAAGGCGGCGACGGGGGAAGTGGTGTCGGCCGAAGACCTGGGTGGCGCGGATGTCCACACCCGGATCTCCGGTGTGTCTGACCACTACGCCCAGGATGATGCGCATGCGCTCGGTATCGCGCGCCGGCTGGTCGCGAACCTCAACCGCACCAAGCCGCATCGCTTGGCGATCGAGCCGCCGCGGGCACCGCTCTATGACCCGGCCGAGCTCTACGGCATCGTGCCGGCGGACCTCAAAAAACCGTTCGATGTGCGCGAGGTGATCGCGCGCTTGGTTGACGGGTCGGAGTTCGATGAGTTCAAGCAGCTCTACGGCACCTCGCTGGTGACCGGCTTTGCCAAGATCTGGGGCTACCCCGTCGGCATCGTCGCCAACAACGGCATTCTGTTTGGCGAGAGCGCGCAGAAGGGCGCGCACTTCGTCGAGCTATGCGGTCAGCGCGGCATTCCGCTGGTGTTCTTGCAGAACATCACTGGCTTCATGGTCGGCCGGAAGTACGAAAGCGGCGGGATCGCCAAGGACGGCGCGAAGATGGTGACCGCCGTCTCCACCGTCGCGGTGCCGAAATTTACCGTGATCATCGGCAATTCGTTTGGTGCGGGGAACTACGGCATGTGCGGGCGGGCGTATGAGCCGCGCCAGCTGTGGATGTGGCCGAATGCCCGCATCTCCGTCATGGGGGGCGAGCAGGCAGCGAACGTGCTGGCAACCATCCGGCGTGACGCGATTGCCGCGCGCGGGACTGAATGGCCAGCAGCCGACGAGGATGCCTTCAAAGCGCCGATCCGCGCGCAGTACGAAACCCAGGGCAACCCCTACTATTCCACCGCGCGGCTGTGGGACGACGGCATCATCGACCCGGCGGACACCCGCATGGTGCTGGCGCTCGGCATCTCGGCGGCCCTCAACGCACCAATCCCTGACACCCGCTTCGGCCTGTTCCGGATGTGAGGACGCCCATGCTGAAAACCGATGTCGCAGACGGCGTTGCCACCATCACGCTCGACCGGCCGGAGGTGCACAACGCCTTCGACGATCAGCTGATCGCGGCGCTTACACGCGCGTTCGAGGCCGCAGGCGCTGACCCGGCAGTACGGGTGATCATCCTCACCGGTGCCGGCAAGAGTTTTTCGGCCGGCGGTGACCTCGGCTGGATGAAGCGGGTCGCGGGCTACAGCCGGGACCAGAATCTGGCGGATGCGGAAGCACTGGCAAAGCTGCTGAAGACGATCGACACCTGCCCGAAGCCGACCATCGCCCGGGTCAATGGCCAGGCCTACGCCGGCGGTCTTGGTCTGATCGCTGCGTGCGATGTCGCGGTCGCGATCGCCGGCGCGCAGTTCGCCGTGACCGAAGTGCGCATCGGCCTGATCCCGAGTGTGATCTCGCCCTACCTGGTGCGCGCCATGGGGGCCCGCGCCTGCCGGCGCCTGTTCTTGACGGCGGAGCGGTTTGATACCGCAGAAGCCGTCCGCCTCGGCCTGATCCACCAGATGACCAGCGCTGAAGAGCTCGATGAGGAAATCGCCGATATCGTTGGCCTGCTGATGATCAACAGCCCGGCTGCGCTCACGGCAGCCAAAGCGCTGATCCGCATGGTCGACCGGCCGCTCGACGATGATGTGATTGCCGCCACTGCTGCCTCAATCGCAGACCAGCGCGCGAGTGCCGATGGCCGCGAGGGTGTCGTCGCGTTCCTGGAAAAGCGTAAGCCCGTGTGGGGGACCGCCTGATGCGCAGCCTGCTGATCGCTAACCGCGGTGAGATCGCCTGCCGGGTGATCCGGACCGCCCGTCGCTTGGGTCTGCGCACCATCGCGGTGTTCTCGGACGCGGACCGTGACAGCCTCGCGGTTGCGATGGCGGATGAGGCGCATCCGATCGGGCCCGCGCCCGCGCGGGAGAGTTATCTGCGCGGCGATGTCATCCTCGACGTCGCCAAGCGCGCCGGTGCCGATGCAATTCATCCTGGCTACGGGTTCCTCTCGGAGAATGCCGATTTCGCCGATGCTTGTGCCGCGGCCGGGGTGATCTTCGTCGGCCCGCCAGCCTCTGCGATCCGGGCGATGGGATCGAAATCCGCGTCCAAGCAGCTGATGGAGCGGGCCGGCGTGCCGCTGGTGCCCGGCTATCACGGCGATGACCAGTCGCCGGAGCTGCTGGCGGCTGAAGCCCAGCGCATCGGCTACCCTGTGCTGATCAAGGCCTCGGCCGGTGGTGGCGGCAAGGGTATGCGGGTGGTCACTGACCCGGCCGACTTCGCCGAACAGCTGGCCGGCGCCCAACGCGAAGGCCAGGCGAGTTTTGGCGATCCGAAGGTGCTGGTCGAAAAATACCTGACGCGCCCGCGCCATATCGAAATGCAGGTGTTTGCCGACACGCACGGCCACACGGTGCACCTGTTCGAGCGGGATTGCTCGATCCAGCGCCGGCACCAGAAAGTCTTTGAAGAAGCGCCAGCGCCGCACTTCTCCGCCGAACAGCGCAAAGCGATGGCGAAGGCCGCGATCGATGCGGCGAGTGCGGTTGGCTATGTCGGCGCCGGTACCGTCGAGTTCATCGCGGAGGGCGATCATTTCTATTTCATGGAAATGAACACCCGCCTGCAGGTCGAGCACCCGGTGACCGAGGCGATCACCGGATTCGATCTGGTGGAATGGCAGCTCCGCGTGGCGTCCGGCGAGCGTTTGCCGCACTTGCAACCGGGCATCCACGCCCATGGTGCGGCGATCGAAGTGCGGCTCTATGCGGAAGATGCCGGCCGCGGGTTCTTGCCGCAATCCGGCCGGCTCGATCACTTGATCCTGCCGCAGGGGGAGGGGATCCGCGTCGATTCGGGCGTGCGGACGGGCGATCACGTCACCATCCACTACGACCCGATGATCGCCAAGATCATCGCCATGGGCGCGGACCGGGCCGAAGCCGTGCAGCGGCTGATCTATGCGCTCGACCAAACGGAAGTGGCCGGCGTCACCACCAACCTGCCGCTGTTGCAAGCGATCGCGCGCCATCCAGCGTTCGGGCGCGGGGAAGTCGACACGGGCTTCATCGGCCGGCACAGCGAGGTAGTGCCACAACAGCAGCCAGCCAGTGCCGAGGCAGTTGCTCTGGCGACGCTTGCCAGCATTCTCGACGAGCAGGCCGAAGCCGTCGGCCGCTCCCAAGTCACCCCCGATCCGTGGTCGCCGTGGAGCCTCGCGACTGGTTTCCGGATCAACCGGCCGGCGATCACCGACCATCGCTTCCGCGATGGCGAGCGGGTGGTTGATGTGATCTGCCAGTTCCTCGGCCCTGCGCAGTTTCGCCTCACCATCGATGGCCGGGAGATCGAGGCGGAGGCGACCATGCTGCCGGACGGCAGCCTCGCGACCCGGCTCGATGGTGTGCGGCGCACGGCGCGTGTGGTGCGGCGCGGCGAGAAGCTGACCGTGTTCCACCAAGGCCGCGCCGAAACTTTGGTCGAGATCGACCGGCTCGCCGCGACCGATGGCGATGTCGCCGGTAGCGGCCGGCTGACCTCACCGATGCCCGGCCGCGTGCTCGCCGTGCGCGTCGCGGTGGGGGATCAGGTCGCCAAGGGGGCGACCTTGATGGTGGTTGAGGCGATGAAGATGGAACACGCGATCCTGGCACCCACAGCGGGCACGGTCGCGAAAGTCGCCTACGCCGTGGGCGATACCGTGGCCGAAGGGGCAGAGTTGCTGGTGTTGGAGCCGCTGGCGGTGGTGTGATGCGGCTCGTTCTGACCCGCCAGGCAACAGAGGGCTTGAACCGAATGCCGGTGCGCGATCGGATGGCGCTCGGCCAGAAACTCCGGCAGTTTGCGGAAGATCCCTATGGTGCGCATGCCTTCGCTAAGGCGTTCTCGGCGACAGAAGGGCGCCTGCGCCATGGACAGTGGCGCGCGGTCTATCGTATCGACAAAGGGGTGGTGACCGTCACTATTGTGCGTGTCGCCCATCGCAGCGAGGTCTATCGATGACCGCAGACCCCTTGGTGCTGGAGCCGCTGGCCGAGACCGCCGACACGGTGACGATCTCGCGGGCGCACTATGAGCGCTTGCTGGAGATGCTCGAAGACATTGACGACATGCAGTTCCTTTCATCGTACAGCCACGCGCAAATGGCTGAGGATGCAGCTGCTGGCGTATCCGGCGACGGGGTGGTTCGCCTGATGGACGGTGAGGCGCCTGTGCGGGTCTTTCGCAATGAGCGTGGGCTGAGCGCCGAGCAGCTGGCGGCCGCTGCCGGCTTGGCTGTAGCTGACCTGCTGGCGATTGAGGCGGGTGGAACGCTTGAGGACAGCGCGCGAGACCACCTGGCAGCTGCGCTCTCGGTGACGCCCGACATGCTCACCCCCTGGAGCCAGGCATGACCCGTCCGGCGGCCGTGCGTATTGTCGATGTCGGCCCGCGCGATGGCTTGCAGAACGAACCCGCCCCTGTCCCAACCGCCGCCAAGATCCAGCTGATCCGGGATCTCGCCGCCGCCGGCCTCAGCGCGATCGAAGCGGGTGCGTTCGTTTCCCCTAAATGGGTGCCGCAGATGGCGGAAAGTGCGGCGGTGCTTGCGGGGCTGCCGCATCTGCCGGGGGTGCGCCTGCCGGTGCTGGTGCCGAACCTGCAGGGGCTGGAGGCGGCGCTCACCTGCGGTGTTCAAGAGGTTGCAGTGTTCGCGGCGGCCTCTGAAGCGTTCAGCCTGCGCAACATCAATTGCTCGATTGCGGACAGCCTGACCCGATTCGCACCCGTGTTCGAGCGGGCCGCGGCGGCTGGCGTCGTCGTGCGCGGCTATGTCTCCTGTGTGCTCGGCTGCCCCTATCAGGGTGCGGTGCCGGTGACCGACGTTGTATGGGTGGCGGAGGCGCTCTTTCGCGCTGGCTGCTACGAGGTCTCGCTTGGCGACACGATTGGTGTTGGCACGCCAGACCGGGCGGTCGCACTGGTCAAAGCGGTGGCGGGTGCCCTGCCGATCACCGCGATTGCGGCCCACTTCCACGACACTTACGGTCAGGCGGTCGCCAATCTGCTGGCGGTGATTGAGGCGGGGGTCAGCGTCGTCGATGCCTCGGTCGCTGGGC